>JAOZUV010000317.1 GCA_029938505.1 Bacteroidales bacterium
TATACCAGCTTCAACAAAACCTAGGAATAATGGAATGGCTGAACATGAACAAAATGGGGTTACCACTCCTAAAAGGGCAGCCATTATATTTCCTGTAAACAATGATTTTCCTTCCAATGCTTTTCTGGTTTTCTCAGCATTAAAGAAACTTCGAATAACTCCTACAAAGAAAATAATTAGGCTTAGGAGTAATAAAACTTTTGGTGTCTCAAAAATGAAAAAACGTAAGGATTCCGTGAAATGATCGTCCGTTTTTAATTGCAATAAATCATCTACTATAAAATCAGAGATGACTTGTAGATTCATATAGAATAATACCCACAGAATGATGAGTGTGAGACTGATGATTAAACGTTTTTTTAACATTGTCTAGAGTTAAATTATTTTGTAAAATATTTTTTTTGAAATTTTAAAGCTACACTTACCAGTGCGATCATCACAGGAACTTCAACTAATGGTCCAATGACAGCTGCAAAAGCTTCACCCGAATTAGTTCCAAAAATAGCAATGGTAACTGCAATGGCTAACTCAAAATTATTACTAGCAGCCGTAAATGCCAGAGTAGTTGATTGCTTATAATTTGCACCAATTTTCTTACTCATAAAAAATGATAAGAAAAACATGATGAGGAAATATATAAGTAAAGGAATTGCAATGAGTACAACATCTAAAGGGATTTTAATAATATATTCGCCCTTGAGGGAGAACATTACGATGATAGTGAAAAGCAGTGCAATCAATGTTAATGGGCTGATTTTTGGAATGAATTTTTTATGATACCATTCTTTACTTTTAACTCTGATTAGTATAAAGCGTGTTAAAAAACCTGCAATAAATGGGATTCCTAAATAGATAAATACACTTTCAGCAATTTTACCTATGGTAATATTTTCTACAGCATTATTGGTAGGAATACCAAACCATCCGGGTAATATGGCAATGAATAGATAAGCATAAATGGAAAAGAACAATACTTGAAAGATTGAATTAAATGCGACCAATCCGGCAGCATATTGAGTATCTCCTTTTGCCAAATCATTCCAAACAATAACCATAGCAATACAGCGTGCCAAACCAATCATTATTATTCCGTACATATAAGGCAAATTGGCATTATTCTCTCCAGGGAATAACTTGAAGAAAATGATAGCCAAGGCAAACATCAGTACGGGTCCAATAATCCAATTTTGAACTAATGATAAAGAAAGCACTTTGATATTTCTAAACACATCTCCCAATTCTTCGTATTTAACTTTCGCTAAAGGAGGATACATCATTAAAATCAGTCCTATGGCTAAAGGGATATTGGTTGTACTATCAGGACTTGATTTTAGTGATTCCCAAAAATCCACTATGTCTGGAAATAGATAGCCAGATAATACACCGATTAACATGGCTGCAAAAATCCATAGGGTTAAATATCGATCCAGAAATGATAGTTTTTTAGTTAGTGTTCCCATTGCTGTAGTTTTTTAGAGATAGAAAAGTATTGTGTAGTAAATTCCAACAGCTGTAAAAATAATAGCAACAATTCGTCGGAACCAAAGTTCAAAGAGTTTAATTTTTTTATAAAAAACACCAATACCTGAAATGGTAAAGGCTAATAAGTATGCAATTATAATTACTGGAAGTGCTGTTGCTATAGCAAATACAGCGGGTAAATATAAACCGCTACTACTTGTGATTGTCATGGGAATAAGCATTCCAAAATAAAACACACCTGATAAAGGGCAAAATGCGAGTGCAAAAATGACTCCCAATAGAAATGCATTCAAAAATGAAATTTGCTTTTTATTCTCAAATTTTTCTTGTAGTCCAGAAGAAAACGAAAATTTTAATGGGATTATATTCAGCATAAATAGGCTGATTATAATTAATAATGGCCCCAAAAATTGTTCTCCATATTTTTGAAAAAAACTTGAAACTTCGAATGTATTACTTCCAAAATAAATGATTATTCCAAGCGTTGTATAACTAACAACACGACCCAATGTATAAAATAATCCCTGATAAAATACTTGTGTTTTATTGCCAATATTCCGACTGATAAATGCAGTAGCCGTAATATTTGTAGCCAATGGACATGGGCTAATTGCGGTCAATATTCCTAAAAGAAAT
This sequence comes from Bacteroidales bacterium, assembly GCA_029938505.1. The sequence goes on from JAOZUV010000317.1 coordinate 2,119, forward strand.
GCTGATAGAATTGGAATGTTAGAATTTTGAAAAAGTTCTAGTAAACTGTCCATTAGATAATGACGCTCTCAATTTCTTTTTTCAGTGCATTTTTTAACTTCTGAGGTTTAGCAATCGCATACATAAATGCTAAATTTGTTAAGTTTTTAGTGCTAACTTCTTCTTTAGTCGTTTTCTTAACCAATAAACTTGAACCCGAAATTTTCATTTGCTTAGCCAATTCTTTGTTTTCTGCCTGATCATAATTTACATCATAAAAATTAACAGTACCCGCTTTTATTTCTTTCGAATATATATTTTCTAAATATTCTTTTGAAACGGAACCAACAGCTTTGCATGTTGTACAACGTCTATCTCCGTGAAAATAATAAACTTCTACTTTAGAATTGATTTCTTGAGCCCTTGTTTTTGTTTCTGATTGCTGTGCTTCTACTAAAAATGAGCTAAAGAAAAAGCCCATAAAAAGGATGATTAAATACTTTTTCATGCGATTATGATTTTTTAATGATTTCTATAATTTCCTTAACGGAAGGTGTTTTTCCATACATAACTACTTTTTCATCGATAACGAGTGCTGGTGTGCGCATTACCCCATACCCCATGATCTCAACGATGTCTTCAACTTTTGCTACTTCTGCATCAACACCCATTTCATCAACTGCTAAACGGGTTGATTTCTCTAAGGTTTTGCAACGAGCACAACCTGTTCCTAATACTTTTATTTTCATTTCTTTTTTTTTAATTTTTATTTAGTATTTCGTAAAAATACGAAACAAAGATAAAAAAATTATAAACTCATGAAAGTAGAGAAGGTTTTTTTAACAATTTCCCAGTTGTCTTTATTGATACAATACTTTATTTTTGGAGGATTGATTTCGCCTTGTATCAAACCAGCTTCTTTTAATTCTTTAAGATGTTGTGATAAAGTTGATCGGGCAATGGGTAACTCTTCAGCCAAATCGCCGCTATAGCAACACGCTTGAGTAGATAGATGTTGCATGATATGTACTCTGGCAGGGTGAGATAGAGCTTTTGCCCATCGAGCTAAATTGATTTGTTCATTATTATAAAAGTTACTCATTATCTTAGTGCTTTTTCGAAGTAAAAGTAGCAAAAAATTGCTTTTACCCGATTGAAACCCGCATTCGCCGAAAATTGTTTTTTATAAAGTTCAGACAGTGATATATTTGTATTGAATAAATTAACAGAAATATAATATGGAAGAATTGCAAGATCATAAAACACCACACGTTAAAAACAAGAGAACCATATTTGGGTTTATAGCTGTAGCATTTGGTTTAATGTTGTTAGCTTCAAATTTTGATATTATAAATTACAATATTTACCATATTCTTTTTTCATGGCAAATGATATTAATTGTTATTGGTATTATTCAGGTTATGAATC
>JAOZUV010000318.1 GCA_029938505.1 Bacteroidales bacterium
CAAAATATAATCCCCTAGGGATTAATTCTGAATATTCAATATTTCGATCATATGGATTTTTTGATGACTCCATTAAAAAGGAATATTCAAGTATTTGAGAGTGCTCATGTTTCTTTTCGAAATTATTTGAAGTTAGGGGAGTTATTTCATTTTTACTGTTATTGAATTCATTTTGGAGGGTATTGTAAATGCCTTTTCCGAAATCTAGAAACGTAAACTCAACATAAGAAAGATTTTTAAAGTCAGAATTGTACTTTGATATGTCTGCCTCTCTAATTAGTGGTAATTTCTCCAAATTAATATTTTTTAATAATCTGGCATCACTTCTAATTTTTTTTACTACGGCATCTTTACACTTATAAAAATCGAGAGTATCAAGATTTTTTTCTTTAGTAAAGTGTTCGATAAATTTTTCTCCTGAGGCATATTCCCATTTATTGCTTAATGATACGGTTAAGTAACATTCATCAACCCCTGAATGCTCAATGGCGTTAATAAACAGTTCTTTAGTAATTATGTGGCTAACAATTTTACTTTCAAAAGGGGATAAGCAGCTATACTGTGTCAGTAGTGTCCGTATATCGTCATTCAAATTAAATAATAATGTTCTCTTGCCATTTTGGAAATTCTTAGTTTTTCCGCCTCTTAATGCATTCTCAAATTCGGTATCAACAATAACACGCTGCCCATAATTATATGTTAAATCTAGGATTGTAAACGGTATAACTTTATGACTAAAAGAGCTTTTTTGGACATAGTCCTTCTTTGTATTATACTTTCCAATAATGTTCTCAAAATTTGTGTCTGATAATTTCAAATTAGACATCATGCCCCAAATTGCTAGTAAAAATAAGTTAAGTCTTTTTCTACGAGCAATTCTATCTTCAGAATCAAATTCATATAATATTTTTCTATTATTATTTACTTCTTTTGAAATAGAACTATAAAGTGAAATGTCATATTCAAATGGCAGAACTATCTTAATGTTTTTATTCTTAAGTTTTAATAATCTTATCCAGGCGAAAAGAAAACCAATTTCTTCAAGGCTAATCCATTCTAAAATAGACAAGTCAAAAATAACGTCCTGATTTAAATTATTAATAGAATCTTTCCAATAAGTATTTAGAAAATTATCAATATGTAATTCACAGAATTTGTTACTAAATGGGATTATCATATAACTATTATTTTACTAGTTAATTAATCTGAAAAAATATATTCAATAATTTACCGAGTTTATTTATATTTCAAAATATTCATTTGTCATAAAAGTGGCAAAGAGAATTAAAACTTTGTTTTATTTTCGTTCTCAGTTTTTTTTGCCTTGCAGGTAACTAGTATATATGCGCATGTTTATGGACTTTATTAACCCATATAGGTCGATAAAGCGCAGGTTTTTATGTTCTTTATATTTCAAAGTCATCTAACGGACTTTTTATGTTCTTTAAACTACTTATGCTTACGTAAGTGTATATTTCAGTGGTTTTGCTAGATTTATGTCCTAACAATTCCTGTATGTAGCGTAAATCAGTTCCTGACTCGAGTAAATGGGTAGCATAACTATGTCGTAAACAATGTAATGTAAATATAGGGTTTTTATTTATTTTTCGGATCGACTCCTTAAAAATATTTCGCAAACTTGTTGCTGAATATTGCTGCCCTTCCTTGGGTCCCTCTATTAAATAATAATTAGGTTTATATTGTTTATAATATTTTCGAATCAATCCCAATAATTTTTCGGGCAATGGTAAAGTGCGATCTCTATTACCTTTCGAATTTAGTATGTAAACTAACATTCGCTTCGAATCAATGTCAATGATCCGCAAATTTAATAATTCACTCCTTCTCAATCCCAATCCATAAATTATACTTAAGGCTGTTTTATGCTTGATGTTCTTAATTGATTCTAACATCAGTTTAATGTCTTCTTTGGGAATAATTTTAGGTAATGATTTTGATGCTCGGGGTCTTTCAACCTTTTCAATATCATACGAAACACCCAGCATTTTAAAGAAAAACATTTTTATCGCATTCACCATCTGGTTTTGAAAAGAAGATGAAAAGCCTTTTTTTATTACATAATCTGAATTAAATGCATTAATATCTGCTAAATCAATTTTTTCAACTTTTTTATCAGCATAAAAACTCAAAAAAGTCTCAATCATGCTTACATAGGTCCGTATCGTATTCTCGCTATAGCGTTGTTGAATCATCCATTGTTTAAATGAAGTCACAATGGTTTTCTTCTCTGCTGAAAGATTTTTCTTGAGCCTTTTTGTTTTGTATGTTGTATTTTGCTTTGTTTTTTCTTTCTCGTAAATAATTCTTGATGGATGATTAAAATAACGACTATCGTAATGAATATTATTTTTATCAAATGCTAAAATCAGATCTTTGAAATTTGTAATCGAATATTCGTGATAAAAACAGCGATTAGTATTACTCCATTTAACCCCTTCTATAATCGAAATTAAAGATTTAAGTTGCATATCATACGGAAATGTAATAGCAATACATGCTTTATCCTGATGCTTTAAATTACGTAATATAATAGTCGATCTCATACAAAAGCTATTTGCTTTTATTTAAATTGGGGAGAAAAAATCATTCGAAGTGTTTGAATGATTATTGTAAATGTAGAAAAAAAATAAATAGGAGTGTTGATTTTTAGCTTCTTTTAATTTCAAACTCGCTTGCTGTATACATAATCATCATCCCTTTTATAAAGTGTTTATCAACCCACTTTAATAATTTGTAGGTGTTGCATCAATTTTTTTAGCAGAGATATGTATTCTGAAGGGAAAATGAGATGATGGTTCCCAAGGCTTTTATTTTTGAGCAAGGCTGTTTGTTCTTTGCTTGTTTTAATTTCAATTTGAGTACGACAAGCAAATGAATGTTTTGGAGTGTCGATGATTTTTCCCTCCAATAACATATATTTATCTAATTTGTGATTGATACGAAAAACGCCCACATTTCCCTTTTTAAATTCTCCTTGAATAGCGGTACCACAATTACTTTCGTAATGAGTTGTAATATTATATGATGAAAGAAGGTTTAAAGGAGCGGTACAATGAGCAAATAAGATGGTTTTTTCTTTGATCTCAGCTACATTGGCTTGCCAGGGAATTAAGCCACTCAGAGCCCGAATAATCATTTTCCCAATCATACTACAAACATCGCCCTCGCAGGCTGCAACAGTACTTTTAGTGTTAAAAACAGCGAGTGCTAAACAAGCCGTTACCTGATCTCTTCTAACCATCGAAAAACATTCCACACTAATGGCCGAAAGTTTGTGTTTTTTTACTACACTCTCGAGCAAGCTATATACTTTAGCTGTTTTCTTTAGCTCTGATTTATCAAGCTCTGGAAAATTAGCCATAAATTTTTTGGAGGAATTTTTTGTGCGGTAATCCTCTAATTGATTCCAGGGCAGGCGTACTAATTCCACGCCTAGTTTTTCTTTAACAATAGCTTCATCCATATCCGAATTAATCAACCAATCGGAAACTTTGCCA
>JAOZUV010000319.1 GCA_029938505.1 Bacteroidales bacterium
CGGGATTAAAATAAAACCTTTTCTAGGTGTAGTTTACAGCTACACTGTATTATAATTCCCTCAGCCTTTCCTCCTCCTCTTCAATAAAAGTTTTTGTGTTATCATTATATGCTCTATAAATCAGCAACTTCCTTAATCCATGTTTTTTAGGATTCTAGGTGAGATGAGCATATATTTGAATTTAATAAATATGCGACATGATAAATTACACTAAGTCAGGATGTCTGAATATTAATATCATCCCAAACTCTAGCACATTTACAACGCATTCGTAATAAACATTTCATTAACTGAGCTAAAAAGACTTCATAAAACCAAGTTTTCATGAATCTTCCTCAAATAGTTCAATCAACAATAATCCCCACAAGAACATTGGTTGGCTTTTTTAAGAAACAAAAAATATTCAAAAATTTACCAAACAAATTGAAAATATATTAACTTTGCATTTCAAATAACTCTATATCTAATGGAAGACAAATTATCAAACCTAAATAAAGCATTTGAAAATCGCATACGAATAGGAATAATGCACGTATTATTAAAAAATAATTGGGTAGATTTTACAACTCTGAAAAAGATACTAAATGTTACTGATGGCAACCTATCCAGTCATTTAAGCTCTTTAGAAAAACAAAATATGATTAAATTGAAAAAGCAATTTATTGATAACCGCCCAAAAACAAGCTATAAAATTTCTCGTAATGGTAACCGCAAATTTAACTTGCATTTAGATGCACTTGAATATGTAATTAAACGATAACTTTAACAAACAAAGCACTTTGTAATTAGCAAAACACACTTATAATATTATCTTTTTATACTTACCCGATTGCCAATTTTGAAAATCATTAGCATAATATTTTGAAAATCGCCTGTCGGACGCACCACCAGAAATATTTGTATAAACGCTATCTTCAATCATATCCGTTATCATCCTATACGATGGTGCAAAAGTAGTTTTTCGTCCATTACTTTTATAAACTTGTCCTTGGTGAATTGTTGCTCTGCCACCAGGCATTGGGAATGGTCCTTTATCAAAACCTATAAATTTAGGGAGTTTTTCGCCCAATAACATATTTGTTAAATCAAACTTATTAAATTCACCCCAAGTTTTTATCGCACTTTTTAATCCTTTTTTGATTGCAGTTTTGTAGATTTCTGTTTTGGTTTTCTTTCCAAACCAAATTGATTTTTCGGCTAATAAGATATTATCAAAGTTTTCGTAAAAATCGATAAATATTCCAGTCTCATTTTGCAGAAACTCATTTGCATTTTTTCCTAAAATATTTCCAAATACTTCTGAATATAAAGCTCGGTAAATTTGTTCAAATAAATATGCCCCTTTTGAATTAATATCATAACAATAATCCCAGTCTTTTAAAATATTACCTTTTTCGTTATCGGGAAGTAAATCTTTAATATATTCCATAAATAACTCAGCCTGAATTGAATACACATCATAGTGCATTTTCTTGATATCATCAACAGTAAAATCATCTTTTTTATTCAGTAGTATTTTTATTCTATTGGAGCGATAACTTCCCATTGCAATGGTATGTGGATTTACATTTCCATATTGGCTCAAATTTTCGTTTGCTGTAACAAAAAATTCTTCCTTAGGATTATAACTTTTTGGTAGTTCATCTTGAGCGTAAAAGCCTTTCCAATCATTTTCCGATTTCCATCCAATTAATGGAACAAATCCCGAATTCCCCTCTTTACGCTTTGGCAATAACCCCGACATTTGATAACCAATATTTCCTTTTGTATCTGCCAACACCCAATTAAACGACATTTCTAAGCCGCCCAAATACTCCATCCCTTGCTTTACATCTAGTGCATTCCACAAACTCAATCCGCTTTTTATCGATTTTGCGCCGCCAAATTTGCCCGACCAAAGTGTTGTTAAATAGTAGCCGTCTTCAAATGGATTTCCTTCTAGTACACCATGTTCATTCTCGAAAAAAGTAAGTTCAACATCCGTTTTGTTTTTACGTACTATTATTTCTTTGCGTTCGTTAAAAGTATGCCATTGGTCATCTTTTAAATATTTTCCGCCTTTACAATCCTCTACCCATGAGTCGATTGCATCCATAAAAGTATAAGTTGCTCCCCATGCTAGTTTCTTATTTCGTCCTATTAATAATGTACTTATACCAGGCATTGTTGCCGAATATGCCGACTGGCTTCCTAAGACAAAATATATCTCGTACCAAACGGGAGGTAGTCTGTTAATTTCTAAATGCGGATCGTTTGAAAGTATTGGAAATTTGGATTTTGTTTTTTTACCAGAAATAGCCCAATTATTGGAAGCCATCATTGGAACGAGTATTGAATTCCATTTAACAGAATCAGGAACAATTTTATCTTTAAGGTTTATCTTTTTAATAATAGCTTCGTCATAATCATCTAGTATATTAGGAAACAGTTCGTTAAGCAACTCTTTTGAAGCTCCGTTTTGAACCATCTGGATAAATAATCTTTCAATTTCTCCTTGCGATTGAGCAAGCGTAAGAAACCCTGCCATGCGGCTCATTAAAATAATATCTTCAATTTTCCAATCAAAATTTTTGTATCCCAACAGTAGTTTAAGCTCCCATGGTTTGCTTTTTGAAAAACGCAGATTTGCACCATCGCAATAAGCTTGCAATTTATCTACTTCCAATGTCGTAAACTTTTCTATTTCGCTATCGATATGATTATTCCAATCCATTTGTCGGAAAAACTTATCAATCTCAAGCATTTCATCACTACTATCTAAATATTCTGAACCTTTTCCTTGTCCTAAAATTCGCATTAACATCATCTGAATTCCTCTATCCATAGCATGGCAATATCCCATCCCAAAATACAAATCAGTTTCGTTTTTTACAATCACTTTTGGTACACCTTCTGTGGTTCTTTCTATGAGTATTTCCTCTTTTCCTGCTATTTTCATATGATGTATAATTTAATTATTGGCAATAATATTTAATTAAGTTTCAATTTTAATAATCTATATTTGTTATATCTTCTTAATTTACAATCAATAAAACTCGCTCTGTAATATCAAGTGCAGTTGTGATATTAGACAAGTCGGGATACAAATTACCATTTGCCCCCGAATGGTGCCCGTGCCCAATTACTTCCATTAAATAACTTTTTTGGATACTTTGATTTAAGTTGATAATTGGCGTACTATAAATTACTGAAGGTTGCCCAACATAACCATTGCCACTATAAATATCATCATCGGGAAACGCATTTTTATTGTAAAACTCATTCCAGTCAAACGACCGATTAACTTCGTAAAATACTTTAATATGGTTTATTGAGGGATTGGATAACTTTGAATGCAATATATAATGACTTTTAGGTGTAGCGCCAGTAATTCCATCAGCTAATGCAGTTTCGGGTGTAGGTACATTTTGTCCATCAACCTCAGTTACATTCCTTTTATGCGACCAATACGGAACAGCTTCTGGTCGCCTTACTGGAACTCTTACAGGTTCATTATCAACCATTTGCCAAAACG
>JAOZUV010000029.1:0-6393 GCA_029938505.1 Bacteroidales bacterium
TCGCCACGCACCACAGCCAAACCGTTAAATCCAATTTGATTAGATACTTCATTTACTTAGAATTATGATATACTTTATTAAGGCTCACGATAGAATAAAAATCGGATATGCGAATGACCCTTCAAAGAGGATTCCATCGATACAAACATCTAGCCCATTTGAATTGGAAGTTTTGTTAATAATAGATGGTAATTACGAGAAAGAAAGAGAGTTGCACCAAAAATTTCAGATATTTAGAAAAAGTGGAGAGTGGTTTGAATTCTCTGAACCTATTAAAAAATTCCTCTCGGATAATAGTCGAGAAGATAGAAAGTATGAATTTGGATTTGTTAGTGAAGATTATGCTGGAAACGAACAAATTTTGACATTGAGAAAACGTCATAAATTATCAATGGAATCACTAGGTGAAATATTAAGTATGACTAGGCAAGGTATTTATAAGATTCAACAAAGTGAGAAAGCAGGTACTATTTCAATAAATAGTTTAAAAAAAATTGCGGTAACATTAGGATACACTTTTAAATATCGCTTTGTCAATATTGAAAAGGAATAATAAAAATTGTTGCCAACACCGTTAGCATTAATTAAACATATTCATCAAATAAATATACATATATATCTGCTTTTATTATTTTAATTATACATATATGTCTCCTTTTATTTGTTTTATTATACATATATATATACCTTAGCATAAATTTTCATGCATTCTAGTAATATTATATCATGCGAAACAAAAAAAAACTTTTGATAGAACAGTTGGACCAAAGGCTTGGAGTATTTAAAGGTACTGAAAAGGTCCTGGTCCCACAGAAGGGATGGATAAATAATATCCGGACTACTATTAATATGACTAGAGATCAATTAGGATTCAAGCTAGGATTATCAAAAGGAGCTATCCAAAAAATTGAAGAACGTGAATCGAGAGGCCAAATTACAATAAACAAGCTAAAGAATGTAGGTCAAGCCCTTAACATGCATTTTGTTTATGGCTTTATTCCTTATGATGGTTCAATTGACAACCTAGTTTCAAATAAAGCCAAAATTTTAGCCAGAAGAATTGTTCTAAGGACCAATCAGAGTATGAAATTAGAAGATCAAGGCTTGGACAAAAAAAAAATAGATGAATCTATTTCAGAATTAGCACTTGAAATAAAACGAGAAATGCGAAGATCATTATGGGATTAGAGTTTAAATATCAGAAAGGGCAAACTCCTCTTAATGAAAACGAAATAGATGGATTGTTAATGAAGACAATAACTACTATGGGAGAGCTTAATGAGTTTGAACAGTTGAATATTGAAAAGGCTGTGGAATGGACAATTCACAATAAATTTAAACGAGAACGAATATTATCTGAAGAGTTCATAAAGTTGCTTCACAAAAAAATGTACGGAGATGTATGGAGATGGGCAGGGCGATTTAGAAAGTCAGATAAAAATATAGGAATTTGTTGGACACAAATTGGGATTCAACTTAAAGTACTTTTAGATGATACTAACTTTTGGATCGATAATAATACTTATACTCCAACTGAGATAGCTATTAGATTTAAACATAGGATAGTATTAATTCACTGCTTTCCTAATGGGAATGGACGTCATTCGAGAATGATAGCTGATATAATAATGGAATCAATCTTTGTATCAGATTTTTTTTCTTGGCATCAATCCAATATGGTTAAAGAAAATGATACTCGAAAGAAATATATAAATGCATTAAAAGAAGCAGATAAAGGAAATATTGATCCATTAATTGATTTTGCAAAAAACTAAAGCTAACAAAAGATATAAATTATTGAGATAATGAAGTCCTATAAATCAACAAACTTAAACCACGCTTCATAGCAAAACCCTTATTCCTCTTCTATCCCATAAATCAAAATCTCAGTTTCTCCAGTAGATTTAATAAAACCACGATACATCCCGGCAGTATTAAAAGCCATTGCAATATTCCCGTCTTTATCCAATGAAACGATACCGCCAGTTCCGCCTTGTGATTTCAATTTTTCGTTCACCACATAATTGGCTGATTTTTCCAAACTCCAACCTTTGTATTCCATCAAAGCAGAAATATCATAAGCCACAACATTGCGGATAAAAAACTCTCCATGACCTGTTGATGAAACTCCACAAGTTTTATTATTGGCATAAGTTCCGGCACCAATAATGGGAGAATCGCCAATGCGTCCCCACATTTTCATCGACATACCTCCGGTAGAAGTTCCGGCAGCGATATTCCCTTTTTTGTCGAGCGCAACACATCCTACCGTTCCATGTTTTTTATTGGCTTCTTCTTCTTTGCTTTCTTGTTTTGCTTTCATGCGGAGGTAAGAATTCCAGCGTCTTTCACTTTTAAAATAAGAAGGATCTACAATTTCAAGACCTTGTTGTTCAGCAAAAATTTCCGCTCCTTCTCTTGCCATCATCACGTGTTTTGATTTTTCCATAACCATGCGTGCAGCAGAAATTGGATGCTTGACGGTTTTAACACCAGCTACTGCTCCAGCCATCAAATTACTTCCATCCATGATGGAGGCATCCATTTCATTTTCTCCAGCTTCTGTATAAACAGCACCTTTACCGGCATTGAATAAAGGAGAGTCTTCCATGATGTGAATGGTAGCTTCCACCGCATCCAAACTGCTTCCTCCATTTTTGAGGATAGCTTCTCCTGCATTTAAGGCTTCCTGCATCTTTTCGATATAGGCTGCTTCTTTTTCAGGAGTCATATTCTTCTTTAAAATAGTGCCAGCACCACCATGAATAACGATCGCATATTCGGGTTTTTCGATTTGTTTTGGAGATTCAGTACAAGCTGTAAAAATTACAGCAGTCATTATTACAGAGAGAATAATTTTAAACGATTTCATAGTTTTTATTTTTAAGTAGATGGAGACTGAGCGTAGTAGAAGTCGAAATATTGTGTAGACATTTCGACTCCGCTCAATGTCCGAATGAGTTAATTTTAAGTCGCTTTTTTATTTTACAACAGTTCCTAAAATTTCTTTAATATCAATAATTCCAAATAAATGAGAGGCGGTAAATAATATCACAACTACGATCACCCATTTCACAAAATGAACTCCTTTTTTAACTGCCATCCGTGAAGCAATAAATGCTCCAATAAATGTACCGATGGTTAGTATTAAACCATAGGCCCAGTTCACCTGATCATTCATTATAAAAATAAGGAGCGTAAAAGGAGTGTAGATTAATACGATCAGAACTTTCATTGCATTAGTTTTTACTAAATCGTAACCCACACCCAATACAATTCCTGCAATCAAGAAATAACCTACACCTAGCTGGATAAATCCTCCATACATTCCAATAAAAAAGAAAAGTATAATTTGCCAGAAGTTGATCTTTTTTTCGCTTAATTCTTTGTTCCCAAGAATAAAGCGTTGGGGATTAAAAAAGGTAAAGCCTAACATTACCAACATGATTACTGCAATGGCTTTTTCAAAAATAGCCTCGTTAATATCTACGGCAATCCAAGCCCCGATTAATGACCCAATTACAGCGGGGATAGCAAGAATTAAACCTTTTTTAGATTCAAGTACCTTTTGTTGTTTGAAGCTGGCAACGGCTGTAATATTTTGAACTAAAATACCGATTCTGTTAGTTCCATTGGCAACATTGGCAGGTAATCCTAAAAGCATCAAAATAGAAAGAGAGATGATGGAACCACCACCCGCTAATGTATTGATAAACCCAACTAAAATTCCTGAAACAATTAATGCTATGATTTCGATATAGCTCATATTCGTATTCTAATTTTTTATAAATGTTGGATTTATTTTTTTACCAAATACCCGAATGATTGTGTAAAGTAAAATAATTCCAATAGGGAATAAAATCCATGGTGGAACACCATAAGCTGCGGGTAATGTACCTGCAAAAATAGCAACACCTCCAACGGTTAAAGCATAGGGCAGTTGAGTGCGAACATGTTCAATGTGATTACAATTACTTGCCAGCGAACTTAAAATAGTAGTATCGGATATGGGTGAACAATGATCGCCTAAAACCGATCCGGCTAATACAGCTGAAACCACATTGTGGAATATGGACATGGAGGTTGAATATTCTAATCCGCTATCTTTTGAAATAAGCCAGGTTGCAGGTAAAATTAAAGGATATAAAATGGCCATAGTTCCCCAGGATGATCCTGTTGAAAAAGCTACTAAAGCTGCTAAAATAAAGGTCAATGTAGGAACTAGGAAAGGCGATAATGAAAATGCTAACATCGTCTGTGAAATAAAATCAGCGGTATGTAAATGTTGAGTTACTAATGCAATAGACCATGCCAAAACTAAAATAATAACAGCAGTTAGCATGGTGCGGAAGCCATTGACTAAACTGTCGATTACTTCTTTTAAATTAAGGATTCGCTGTGCAAGTGTTAAAGCTACAGCTACTAAAACTCCCGAAATAGATGACCATAGCAGAGCTACATATGAGTCGGCATTACCGATTATAGCGGATAGTTTTTTGGAGAACCCTAGTTCTGTGCTATCCCAAACTGCTTGATCCCAACCCGTATATATGAGTCCGCTTAAAGTACCCACAATAATAACCACGACCGGAATAACAGCATTAAATCCTTTGGCTTTTATTTTTTCATCTACTTCTAATTCGTTTAGTTTATTTGAAAAACCTTCACTGTCATTTACACATACACCTTCTTTTCGGGCTTTGGTTTCGGCAGTATACATAGGTCCATAATCTCTACGCTTATATACGAGCATCAAAATAAAACAAAGTGTAAGAATGGGATAGAATGAATAGGTCAATGAATTGATAAAAACAGTATAGGCACTTTCGTCTAATCCGAGGGTGTTGATACCGGCCTGAATATAACTAAGTTCAGCTCCAATCCATGTTGTGACGAAGGCAATAGAAGCTACCGGAGCAGCAGTTGAATCAACAATGTAGGCCAGTTTTTCGCGCGAAATTCGGAGTCGATCAGTTACCGGGCGCATGGTATTACCCACTACCAAAGTATTGGCGTAATCATCAAAGAAAATAGTAAGCCCAAGTACCCAGGTTATAAATTGCCCTGATCGTGCGCTTTTGGCATAACGCGATAAAATGTTAACCACTCCTTTCATCCCTCCATTTTTGGTGATCAGATTTACCATTCCTCCAATAAGCATAGAGAAAATGATGATGGATAAATGCCCGTGATCCGACATCGATTCAAGAATATAAGTATCAATAATGGCAAACAATCCTTGGAAGATTGCAACAAAAAATGTACTTCCCTGAAAATAATAGATAATAGTAGTACCGACTAATATCCCAACAAAAAGAGCTGTGAAAACTTCACGAATAATAAGTGCCATCATAATGGCAATAAGTGGTGGTAAAATCGACATCCATAAAGGGATGGGTGTTATGTTTTTCTTGAAATTCGTATCTCCTAATTGAATATAAACGGCTTGTTTTTTATTAAATGTGTGTTTTAAGATAAGCTCATTACCTTCAAAATCTGGAGTGATTTCTTTCCCATTGATTAAAAATGAAGGCGGACTTTCCTGATAAGCTTTAAGCAAACTATCGTTCAGAATGATTCTGATTTTACAAGGAACCTTTTGTACAATAATGGAAGGAAATTCAATCCTAGATTTCTCAATGCCTTCCTCTGCCTTTATTTCAGATACTTGAAAAAACCCAAGCACTAAGGCAATCAACGAAATTAGTATAAGTCTTTTACGCACAGAATTTAGTTTTACGTAAAATTAAGGAATTCTGTGAAAGCGCAAAATGATTTAGATAAAGGATAAGAATTTATTGATGAACCTTATTGTGATTAGAAAATTTACCACTAAAATTATTTGATATCCAATTATTGACCCTCGTACTTTTCTACTTCTTCGTTAAAGTAAACCAATTCAATACCTACCTCTTTGAACATTTCTTCTGACTCAGCACCGGCATGATATTTTTTTTCGCAAACCACCCTAACAATACCACAATTAATGATGAGCATGGCACAGGTACGACATGGAGTCATGCGGCAATAAAGGGTTGAGTCATCTAAAGCAATTCCTAATTTGGCTGCTTGGCAAATGGCATTTTGTTCGGCATGAACGGTACGAACACAATGTTGGGTGATTTGACCGTCTTCATGATACACTTTTTTGAAAAGATGACCAACTTCATCACAGTGAGGAAGTCCTTTGGGTGAACCAACATAACCCGTCACTAAAATTTGACGGTTATGAACAATCACACATCCACTACGTCCACGGTCGCAAGTGGCACGTTTAGCAACGGCATCTGCTAATTCAATAATGTATTCTTACCAGCTTGGTCGTATTTGTTTTTGTTGAGTGATTTTAGTGTATTTTTTGTCGGTTTACCGAGGTGCATTGCTGACATACCA
>JAOZUV010000029.1:6403-12471 GCA_029938505.1 Bacteroidales bacterium
TGCTAATTCCATAAAGTATTCATCCCAGCTTGGTCGTATATGTTTTTGTTCAGTCATTTTAGTCTATTTTTTTAAGAATTTCTTCAATCTGATTATTAAGCTCGCTAATACTTCCATCATTATTCAAAACAAAATTAGCCAATTCCCTGCATTTCGAAAGGTTTTGCTTGTTTGGGTCGGAGGATTGCATTTCACGTTTTTCGTTTGCCTGAAAGGTGTCGAAGTTTACATTATCGGTTGAAGATTTACGAATTTGGATTCTATCAAATCTGGTTTTTGGATCTGCATCAACGGCAAAAAGATAAAAGTTTCCTTTGCCTTGTAAAAGCTCCACTTCACCCGAAGTTCGTAAGCTTTCGATAATACTATTTTTACCTGATTCTTTCGCTTTTACATACAATTGTTCAGCAATATATGCAGGCGAATGATTGGCACGTAAATCATTGGCAACAGATGTCATGTTGTCGCGATCAACTTTAAACCCACGTTTTTTAATTTCCTCCGTTATAAAAGCTCGTACCGAAAAATGTTTAAAACCTTTCTCCTTAACTAGATAATCAACGATAGTTCCTTTTCCTGCCCCTAATGTGCCTGTTATTCCAATAATCAACATAAAGCAAAAATAGTTAAAAAATGTTTGATTGTAATACGATGGACAAACAATGGTAATACATAGAAATATTTTGTGATACGATTGTTATTTAGTGATTAGAATTTATTTAAAAAACAACATCGATAAATAATGCACCACCTCTGGCGATGGACTGACTTCCCCTGAATGTCCTCTTTTTAAAAGTTGAGTTTTTATTTTTGGAGAGATAAGTTTTGAATATTCAATTAATGCCATGATGGAGCCAAAACCACAAATGCTTAAATTATTTTTAGTGACTACTTTTTCAATTTTATCAGCATCAAATTTTTGGATGGCATCTATTACAGGATTGTCTTGTTCAACACCTTTTTGTGGACTCACAAAATGGGAAAAATCGGAAGAAGCAATAAATAATATTTTCTTTTTTAATTTCTGATTTGCTTGAAGGATAGCCTTGGCAATTATTTGAGCATTGCTTCTATTTTGTACCGAAAGAGTAATAGGCAGTATCTTGAATTCATAATCTAAAACATATTGCAAAAAGGGGAGCATAATTTCTCCCGAATGCTCAAATTGGTGTGCCATGCTATTTTTTGGAAAATCCAATTCATTCATAAATTCGTGATCCAAAACAGTATTTCTTGATACTCCTTCCCACTCAAAATTATCATCTAAAGAAATTTCATCGCCATAGCCTGTATGGTTCGGGTTGACAATTATAATAGTGTCAATCTTTTTGGGATAATTTTTAAGAATCTCAAAAAAATGAATGGCCTGATAACCTGAATACATAAATCCGGCATGAGGAACGATGGCTCCAATTATTTCTTGATTTACCAACGAATAATCAATTTTTGATTTTTCGGAAAGCAAGATATGCTCATATAATTTTATGAGCTCCTTTTTATGAGCCGGGTAAAATCGTCCGGCAAAAGCTGCCTTTCGGATTTTCATAATATTTAAAATTAGAACTTATTCTGTTCTGGTAAATATTAAAAAGGTATCAGATTGATCATTCCTTGGATTATCTCTCCTGTTTCCTGATTCAATTCTGAACCAAACATTGAATGAGGAATAGAATATATTAATAATAAAACAATGGAGGCTATGATCGTATAAATTGGTCTTGCTTTTTTCCTATTCATAACTACAGCTAGTATCCAAAAAATAAAAGCAAAAAGTGTTTTATTATCTGTTAAATCCCATCCAAAAGGAATGCCTGTCCACAAATCACCAAAAGCATATAATTGAACAAGAGGTCCTAAAATCATGCCACCGAGTAAGAGGGCAATGAATGCTCTAAATCCATAATATCTAAATTTTTCGTTTCCTGCAAAAGCCATAATTCCTGAAAGATTTGAGAGTAACATGGCAAAAAACATGAAGAAAATGTGAGGGATTAGTATCCAAGCAGGAACGTCGCCTTTAAAACGAATGTTAATTGGTTTGTTCATGAATAGTTCAAGTTCATCGTCCAGACTATTGAAAACAAAATAATAAGACAATTTGCCGGCAGGCGGTTGTTGTGGTAAATAGGCTTGGAGATTATCTCCATCCCTAAGCATTTTCAGTTTTGTCCACGCATTATTTGTTGGATACTTTCTATAAAAGATGCTTGCCGAAATATTTTTGTTCGGTATTTCAAGAGCGATTTCACAATCCGACTCTGCATTACTTCTTGGTAATCGAAAATTGTATTCTGTTTGATTCAAGTTAATACTAGCTTTTTTGTCGTAAGAGGGGCCTGTAGCCCTTTGATAGTAGGCTGCAGATAGTGTTAATGCTGCAGCTAAGAACCATAATAATTTAGTATTTTTCATTGTGTAGTTTTAGTAGTTTTTATAGTTGTATAAGTAGAACTTCTTTTTTCTCTCCTCTCAATACTTCAACAGTGATTGTTTGTCCAAATTTTAGTTTCGAAAGACGATACATATAATCTTGAATGTTATTGATACTTTTACCATTGATGGCAGTAATTATGTCTCCTTTTAGCATGCCGCCTTTATGGGCAGGTTTACCTTCAATAACAAAATCTGCACCTAATCCATTTTTTACTTTCCCAGCAAAATCAGGCATAATTCCTAAAGTAACACCCATTCTTTTTCTAGAAACTTTACCCGTTTTAGGACCAGCTTCTGTAAAGCTGAGTTTCTCATCTAAGCCATTGACTTCATTTGCCAGTTTGAAAACAAAATCTGCAACCAGTTTAAGACCCTTCATATTTAGTCTGTCGAATGTATCAAAAGGGGTGTGATAGTCAAGATGCGCACCCGTGCTAAAATGTAATACGGGAATATCTACACCATAAAACGAAGCATGATCGGATGGACCATAACCTTCATCACTTAGAGCTAATTTTAAACCTATTGAATTTTTGTTGAGCAAATCCTTTGATTCTTTTGCAGTTCCAGCGCCACTAATTTCTAGGTTTTTATCGGCAGATAAACGACCAATCATATCCATATTTAGCATGATAGAAATATTTTCAGGAGCTATAATGGATTGATCTACAAAATATTTTGAACCCAACAAACCCATTTCCTCAGCACCGAAGGCAATAAATAAAACACTTCTTTTTAAAGTCTGTTTATTGGCTGCAAATTTCTCAGCTATCTCAATTACGCCTGCTGTTCCTGAAGCATTATCATCGGCACCATAATGTATAGCTATGGTATCTTGCATCCGTGATGAACTTCCTTGTCCGCCCCAACCAAGATGATCGTAATGTGCACCAATAACAATATATTCTTTTTTAAGAATAGGATCGTTACCTTCCAAAAATCCAACAACATTATAGGTGTTTTCTTTTTCTTGTTTGATACTGGAGGTAGCTTCGATTGTCATATCAATAGCAAAACTTTGAGCTTTTCGTTCGTTATTGAGGGCTTCTTCTAATTTCTCAATTTTATAGTCAGTACCTTCAAAAAGTTTGTTGGCTAGTTTGCGACTGATTTGTAAAACAGGCATACCCGTACTTCCGATAATTTTTGAAGGCTCATCGAGATTATCTCTGGCAGAGAATCCAGGCCCTGAAACTAATAATACTCCAGAAGCACCCATATCTTTAGCGAGCATAACTTTATTTCGGTCAGAGCTATATTTCATATAAGGACTTTCCAAACTGTCAATTTCTGGTTCGCCTCTTAAAAATATCAGCCATTTTCCTTCAAAATCCAGACCGTTATAATCATTCCATTTGATTTTTTCAGTATCAATATTGAAACCATATCCTGCAAAACAAACGTTTGCAGTGAGGCTTGTGTTTTCTGAAAAAGATAAAGGTGTAAAATCAGTATTTAAAATAGCCGTATCACCATTGTAAATAAAATTATTTGATTCGCCTGCTTTTACACTTGTTACTATTTCAAAATTTTGTAAATAATTTTCGTTTAAACCTTCTAGACCAAAGTCTGAAAATTGATTGGCAATGTATTCGGCTGCTAATAAATCTCCAGTTGTTCCAGGATATCTTCCTTCAAGAGAATCGGAAGCCAAATATTGAATGTGTGTACTTAGTTCTGAGACACTAATTTCCGGATTGTCAATGTTGATTGTTGTACAGGATACAAATCCTAGAACCACAATTAAACTAAGAATAATGGTACGATAGATAAATTTTTGCATTACAGAATTTTTAAGGTTTGAAAAACAAATATATTATTTATGTTTGAATTATGGGATAATTACAATGTTTACATTCACCCAATTTATTAATATGTTCTGTATTCACATCATATCCTCCTCGGCTTATCAGAAGTTGGTTGCATTGAGGACAATTGGTGTTTTGCCCGTTTTCAGTTTTAATATTACCGAGATAAACAAAATTTAATTTTTCTTTAGCAATATTGTATAGGCTTTCGAGCTTGGATTGTGAAGTGGGTAGATTATCAATCTTAAACATAGGGAAGTAACGCGAAATATGAAGCACAGTATTTTTCCCGCAATATTCTACTATCCATTCAATCATTTCCCGAAAAATAGATTCATCATCATTGATACCTGTTATCACCAAGTTTGTGATCTCTAAATGTTTATCCGTTTTGGCAAGTTTAATGAGAGTTTCTTTAACAGCTTCTAAATTTGAATCGGTAAAGTCATGATAAAAATCTTCAGTGAATCCTTTAAGATCAATACTGAAAGCATCAAAAACTTGAATTAGCTCATCTAGCGGGGCGGGATTAATAAACCCATTACTCACCAATACATTTTTCAAACCATTTTCATGAGCTAATTTTGCAGTTTCCATGACGTATTCAAACCAAATAATAGGCTCGTTATAAGTGTATGCTATTCCAATATTTGAGGGATATTTTAAAGCCGATTTTACAATCTCCTCCGATGTATAACTTTTTAGAAATGGGTAATGATTGACATCAGTTTGAGAAATTTGATAATTCTGACAAAATTTACATTTCAAATTACAACCGACACTTCCGATGGATAAAATATTTTTGCCGGGGTAAAAATGATATAAGGGTTTTTTCTCGATGGGGTCGATGGATATTGAACAAATGCGTTCGTAATTTTCAGAAAGTAAATCGCCATTAATATTTCGCCTGACCTTACACTTTCCTTGCTCTCCATTTTTTAACAGACAATAATGGGGACATAATTGGCACTGAACTTTTTGCTTTTCTTTTTTCTCGAAAAAGGCTGCTTTTTTCATCGATTTAAAGATACATTAAATGATGGAAATAATGAAATAGAGAAATAATAGGGGTGACACCCTGTAGGGTGTCACCCCTATTATTTTGAGCCATTTTAGGGTTGAGATTTTAATTATTTGAGCTTTCTTTTTTAATTTCTGTAATCCATTTTAGGGTTTCTATAGGCTGATAAGATTTCATTTTCTCAATGATCTCTTCTAAGTTTTTACTAAAAATAAAATTTTCATTATGCTCTCTGCGAATAAAACCTTCCTGAACAGCATGATTAAAGAAATTCATAATTGAATTAAAATATCCATTCGTATTTAATATGCTCACAGGCTTATCGCTTATTCTTAGTTGACTAAGTGTCAACATTTCCATAAGTTCATCGAGTGTTCCTAATCCACCAGGCAAAGCAATAAATCCATCCGATAATTCGGCCATCAAACTTTTACGTTCTGACATTGAATCAACCACATGTAGTTTTGTAATTCCTTTATGATAAATTTCTTTATCAGCTAAATAACGAGGCATTACTCCAATAACTTCGCCACCTAATTCCATCAACCGATCAGCCATAATTTTCATTAAACCGATATCAGATCCACCAAAAACCAAACTGATATTATTTTTATAAAATACCTCAGCTAAATGTTTAGCTTCTTCTTTGTAAATTTCTCCTTTGCCCATTGAAGAGCCACAAAACACGCAAATCTTTTCCATTCTTAATCTTAATTATGCTTAAATTTGTTTTGCTCAAAAGTAATAAAAACATGAATAGTTTATATCCTCTAAAATTTAAGCCCATTTTTAAAGATAAAGTCTGG
>JAOZUV010000320.1 GCA_029938505.1 Bacteroidales bacterium
CCATCACTAATCATTTCTGAGTTTCGCTTATTCATATCATACCAAAATAATTGCGAGTACTCATTCCCGTCAATATCTTTTGTAAAAAGAAAGCCATTATAATTGGATAATGAACAAAAAGAACCATTATTAAGTCTTTCTTTAAAAAATGTAATTTGATTTCGTGCTCCACCTGGAGTATAAACTGTATGCAATTGTGTGGTATTACCAAATCGTGTAGAAATAAGCATTCCTCCATCGTTTGGTAACCAATCCTCAAAAGAAGCAAAACGAGTATTTTGATATTGCTGTAATCTTGATTTCAATTCCTGAGGAATTTCAGGAATATCCTCCAAAACTAAATTACCAATTTCTCTTCTATTTTGTGCATTTACTACACAAGCAGCAATTAACAACAAACTTAGAAGTATTGCTTTTCGTGTATATTCAAAAACACTCTTCATAATTCTTACACTTCTTTAAATATTAATTTTTCAAAAGTTCCTCCAATATTCTGATTCCATTCAGATTATTGGGATTAAGCGCAATGGATTTTTTATAACATTTAATTGCCAGCTCTTTATCACCACTTTCTTTGTATGTTTCAGCAAGACTATCCCATGCATTCCATGAGTCTGGGAATAATTCAACATTTAATTTAAATAGCTCAATTGCAATAATTGAGTCATCTTTCCCCAAGTAATCATAACCCATCCCATTAAGCTTTGTTTCTAATCCTGGAATATGCTCAATTATTTTTTTATCATAATTACGGAATCCATTAATAGCCTCAAGTATTTTACCTACATTAAGGAGCTCTATTGGAAGCATATAATTCTCATCAAGCATTCTAAGAACTTTCTCATTTTCACCCCATCTAATAATTATCTCTCCTTTATTTTCATTAATAAATGAACAACTTAAACGAGGAATATCTGTTGAATAGGTAGTGGCTTCAGAAGAAGTATATAATCCAGTATTGATATTTGAATAACTCCTATCATTAAAATTAGAAATGGATAAACATAAATTAGTCCCTTCATATTTTATAGAAAGAATTTCGTAAGGGCTATATAAATACCTACCTATAAAGTTTTCGGGAATGGCGTCAACAGTGTTTAAACTTTCCTCTGCCAATAATTTATTTTCAGAAATAAAATCAAGCAATGGATTATTTCCAGATAAAAAATCATCACAGGTATAATTAACAGCGATATCAGGAGTTATCCATGGCATTGGTATCTCATCCACAGTTGTTTTTACTAAAGTTGTGGATATCGCATAATACAGTTTTGAATTTGGTAAAACAATGAGTTTGGGAAGAGCGTGATATAGTGGTCCTTGGCTAGTTGGTTCGCCCACGAAAATAGCTTTCGAATTATTTCGTAATATGGAAGCAAATAACACCCCCCCAGAAAACGTTTTTCTCCCAATCAGCACATATAGCTTCCCCTTTTTATTTATCTTATCATTATTTATGATGTAATTTGCCAAGGGTTTTATCATCCCCGCATTCCCTCCGGTATTCATTCTTAAATCAATGACGAAACTTTTAAAATTCACTGAATTAACAATATCATCAATTTCGTTTATGAATTGTTTAAGAGGTTTATCTTCAGTAATTATAGTTTTATTAAACTGAAAATATATCAATTCTTTTTCTTGTTGATATTCTACCCAATAATTATTAAGTCGATCATTTGGAATTGTGGGAGATATGGTCTTTTCAACTTTTTGTTGAAATATCCAGTAAGTATAATTAAAAAAGCTAACAGCCCTAATAAAACGTTCAATTGATTCACCTTCTGTTGTTTCGAATGTAAATTTTACATTTTGTGTATCACCAATAAAACCTGCTGCTTTTAAATATTCAGTAATGAGTAATTTATGATGATTTTTCTTTCCATATTCATTCTCGGCACAAACGTAAGCCGATAATTTCTGATAGATCTCAATTATTGAATGATCTCCAATTTTAAGAATTTCCGCCCCTATCAAATCTTCATTTCCTTTCCCTGTACCAACCACATGCAAATTATTACCAAAAAAATATGTTTTCAACGGAAAAATATGCCAATTAGGATTAAAAGGCTGATTGGCAAGCACTGAATGCACATCGTTTAAAGTGGCAAGCACCCTGTTAAACTCAAATGCTATTTGATTGTCGGTAAGTATATCAATCTTTTCATCCAATCTTGCAACTTCTTCTTCCAGAATTTCTATTTCCTTGGTTTGAGTTAATTTTGGATGATTATGTATCATCTCTTCAGACAAAAAATGTAAATCTTCGCGCCATTGATCGTTAGTTAATTTTGGCGGGAGTCCTTGAAAAAAGAATATTCTAACATCGAGTAATATAATAAGTGTTACAATCAAAAGAATTAGTGGAATTAAAGATAAAACAAAGGCCACTAATTTCTTCCAAATTGCTAATTTTTTAAATAATCTATAACATAAAGTGAATAAAATAATAATAAGCCCAGTAATGGCTAAATAAAAGCCAGTTTTAAACATTAGCCCAAATGGTGATGACATAAGGCTTATAATAACACCCGTGCCAACTATAAGGAATAATAAACCACCTATAATGCAATAATTTAATTTTTTGCTTTGTATTTTCATTTTTCAATAAGGTTAATTTCCTAGTTATTAAAATCAAATCAATCACACGAACAGTTAAATAAGTAGTATTTATTTGGTGGATTATATATAATGAGAGACAATCCCTAAATTTTTAATTACTAAGTAAATAAGTGTTATTTTATTATAAATTTTTCTATTTTTTAACTTGGATTTAGATTTATCAATCTTCAGCTCGTAAAACAAATATTGCTCCATTGATTTACTCTTCATCCTGATTTCGCCAAATGGATTTAGAATTTCAATATGCCCATCCCAGAATATATCATCCTCATGACCATAGCGGTTAGCAGTCACTATCCAAGCATTGAACTGTTTTGCCAAATAACGGTAAGCAAAATTATTAGTATCCCATTCATCAGACCAATCAGCATTACTCATGAGTAATAATTCTACTTCATTCTCTTTAGCCACAGTCAATGCTTCTTTACTCCGCGTATCAGCACATATAACGATCCCTGTTTTAACACCTTTAATATCAACAATTGAAATTGCTTTATGACCGGGTTCAAATACTGTTGATCGCAGGTTTCTTTTATGATGCTTTGAAATAATTTTACCCTCAGGATTTATCAATACTTGAGAATTATATACCTCATCATCAATATTTTCAGCAATACCAAAACAGATATAAACTTTGTTCTTTATAGCCAAGGCCGAAATTAGTTCTGTGGTTGGTCCAGGAACAGATTCAGCAATCCGCTGATGGTATCCCTCCATTTTAATTTTATACCATGAAGTGATGGTTTCACCAAAGATTATCAGGTCAATTTGAGGATTTTCATTTTTAATTCTTTCAATAAAATCAATCATTTTTGAACGATTAATTTCAGCACTCGTATCACATTGCATGGCAATAGTAGCAATATTC
>JAOZUV010000030.1 GCA_029938505.1 Bacteroidales bacterium
AAATAGCACCTGCTACACAATCGTTTTTTCCATTAATAAATTTTGTCATACTATAAACAACTATATCCGCACCCAATTTAGCAGGTGAAATAATCATAGGAGTAAAAGTATTGTCAACCATCAATTTGATATCCTTTGCATGCGCAATTTCAGCCAAAGCAGGAATATCCGAAATCTGTAACATCGGATTGGTCATGCTTTCCGTATAAATGATTTTTGTATTTTCTTTCATGGCTGCTTTTACAGCATCCAAATTGGTGATATCAACGAAAGTTACATCAATATTGAATTTTGGAAGATAGTTTTTCAAGAAAGCATAAGTACCACCATAAGTCGTACGACTTGAAATGATATGATCCCCTGAATTTACCAATTGCAAAATTGCATTAGTAATGGCACCCATACCTGATGCAGTTACCCAGCCTGCTTCCGTGCCTTCCATAGCAGCCAAAGCATCGGCTAAATATTTATTACTTGGGTTCCAATGACGAGAATATAAAAAACAACCTTCAGCTTCCCCATGGAAAGTATCTAACATCGTTTTTGCTTGCATAAATGTAAATGTAGCCGAATCAGTTATAGCCGGGTTTACACCTCCAAATTCTCCAAATTGCTCTAAATCCTGAATATTACTTGCTGGATCAAATTTCATCTCTTTATTATTTTTTTAATTTATATTTAAATTGGAAATGCAAAAATAACATTCCGAAACAATATATTTACATATTCTTATTTATTATCACAATCAAATGAGTATTATTTAAATATTGTAACTATATTATTATTTTTATAAACATATTGTAAGTGTTTTTTGGTTTTAACAAAGAATTAGTTTTAAATCTTAAGTTAACAGCCAGATAAAGTATCAATTTCAAAGCCATTCCCTTAATTTTATTTAATTTTAAACTTTCTAATTTTAATGATTTCAAATGAAAAAACACCTTCTTTTCCTTACTATTATATTTTATTCTTTCGGAGGATTGATTGCCCAAAACAATATTGAGCCCATCATTCATACTTTCTTGGGAGATTATCAACGAAATTATTATGGGAATTCAGCACCCAATACCTTGGATACCATATGGAGATTATATTTAGGAAAAGGAAAAACGGTTATCTCAAGAGCTAAAGGCGAACGCGAATGGGAAGGCGCGGGTTGGACTGGACAGCCCCTTTTAGTCAAAGAGAATGGTGAATTTTTTCTTATTCAAGGAGCTTATGATCACAATCTAAAGAAAATAAAAGCGGAGACCGGTAAAATTGTTTGGCAATACAAATTTGATGATGTGGTTAAAGGGACGGGCTCACTCTGGCATAATAGCAAAGCTGAAGATCCTAACAATGAATGGGTAATATTACAGGGCAGTCGATTGGGTGTTGGGAATTATTTAGATTCAAAACATATTCCGAGTTATCGAGCTATATCTTATCTCACAGGAAAAGAACTCTGGCGTTTAGATGTTCGTTGGGGAGCTAGTTACAGTCGTGATGTTGATGCCTCCGCTGTGATTTTAAACGACACGGCTTATATCGGTTTAGAGAATGCCTACTTCACTATTTTTAGTCCTGACCCAAAGAATGCACGTATGCTCGACAATATGCTTCAGCCTCAAATTTATGAGGAGCATGATTTGTTTGATGCTAAAGATGTGATGGAGCACAAATACAATGTGGTCACTGAATCCTCTCCTGCTCTACTCAATAATAAGTTATACATGGCTTCGGGCTCGGGGCATGTATATGGTTTTAATTTAAAAACAGGCAAGTTGGATTGGAAATTTGACATCGGTTCAGATATTGATGGCTCCGCTATTGTTACCCGCGACAGCTGCATTCTTATCTCCGTAGAAAAACAATACATTGAAGGACAAGGAGGTGCTTTTAAACTAAATCCCAAAAAAAAGGGAAACGATGCTGTTGAATGGTATTTCCCCGTAAATGATAAAGAGTATGCAGGCTGGGAAGGAGGCATTATTGGTTCTATTAGTACCAACGATCGTTACATTTCAGAAGGTCAAAAACCACTCTCTTGTTTCGTAGATATTGAGGGATTTTTGTATGTGGTGAGTCATGAGGAATTGGGAGATACTTTAGTCAGTGGACCTAATAATAAGTTTCAACACAGAACTCCAAAGCTAGTTTATAAACATGAGGTAGGCCCTTCAATTTCAACTCCCATCATCACTGAAAATAAATTAATAACTGCGACTTATGAGGGAATTTATTTATTCGGATTTGATAAAGAAAATAATTTTACACTGCTGGATATATTTTTAGCTCCTTTTGAATCTACGCCTATTATCCACGACAATAGAATTTATGTCGCATCTAGGGATGGATTTCTGTATTGCTTTGGGAATAATCAACAATAGTATTATACTCTTTTTAACGGTAAGACCAACGGAGGCAAATTCATTCTATAAACCATATTTTGAACATACTCTCTAAAATATGTCCATATCATAAGGCTTAATACAAACTTTGTAAATGGTTCATAGAAATTTGAGTCAATCTCTATTTTATTCTTCTTCAGATAAACCATTTGATATGTAGCAGATATTTCAACCGCAGCTTTATCTAAATCAGCTGACTGCCCCTTCAAAACAAATTTATATTTAATATTCAAACCTAATTCGTCTTGAGAGAATTCTTGTTTTTCTTTAATAACTAAATCTAAATTATTTGTCAATTTACTTTTATCATACTTAGATTTAGATTCAATAATTGAGATTTGATCTATTTCAATACTATCTAATATAGTCTTATATTCTTCTGGTGTTATTTTTTCTTTCATTATTGCTTATTAATGAGATTATTACGCTCTTTTCAAAAAATAATCTGATTCGGGTAAATATTCAAAATCTTCCTTTGAGGTAATTGAACTTTCATGTTTAATTGGACTCTTAAACCTATAATTAAGTTTACTTAACACACACCTGTGGTGATCATCTAACTTTTGTTCAATTCGCATTAAATTTTCACCAAATTTATTGGATAACTTATTCTCAGCAAGTTTAGTTGCCAAAAGAATATTTACATAATGATTTAATGAAATTGATTCTTGTTTTGCTTGTCTAGCAAGTGAAGAGTGTAATTGAGGAGAAGTTCTTACAGAAAAAACACCACTTAACAATCCTTCATCCTCAACAGTTATCGGTAATGGAATTGGTGATTTTTCATTATATAAAAATTCAATAAACTCATCCTTTTCAATAATTAAACTTTGCAATGCTTCATCAGGAGTGTTACCTTGTCCATAGCATGCATATTTACCAAGCTCTTCAGTATATGCAATATACCAGATATCTCCATCAAGTTCTTCTTTTTGAATAATAAAATTATAATTATAAGATTTATACGATTCTAAACTTTTTCTTTCTAACATAATTATTTATTTATTTTTACTATTAACCATTAAGTCTAGTACTGGATACAAATATTTTTTAAAATTAGATCTATAAACCATAACCCTATCTCCGCCTTTATGCTTAATATGAATAGAAACGATCCCATTATACCCTCGATAATTATTGAGTATTTTATGTCTAAATCTCTCAGAAGAACCTTTACCCCTATTCCCTTTATCAAGGTATTCAGCTCCCAATGCTTCAGCTAATTTTCTAATATGGATAAAAGGTATTTCATCTTGTGGGTAATTTTTTAAAAAACTGAGTAAAGATTTTAACTCCTCCTTTGTTGGATTTTTAGAAATTTTAAACTTTTTTATACTCATTTTGATACCAAATATAATACCATTATGCAAAATAACAACATTTTTTAATATATTTTCTTGTAATTATTAAATTTTAACATTTTTTATATCTAATAAAATACAAATAAACCGCTTATTAAAACGTTAAATAATTGGGGAGTAAGCAAAAATGATAGTTAAACAAACTATTTATATATTACAATTTTAAGAAAAAAAGGTCAGAAATACAAGTGAAGTAATTATGTACGCAGATAAGAAGCCCCATTCACATCCAAAATACAGCCCGTCATATATTCTAGGCCAGAGGACAAGAATATTGCAGCTTGTGCAATTTCATCTGGTGTTGCAATTCGTCTCAATGGACTTTGATCTTTGATAGCTTGTGCATCGGGGCCTCGCATGCCTTCCAAAGCCATATCAGTATCGACCCAACCTGGAGCAATGGTATAAACAAATATTTTTTTGGGAGCTAATGCTTTAGCCAATGACTGACCTAATGAATTTAGTCCTGCTTTGCTAGCTCCATAAGCGGGAGCATCAGGTTCGCCACGGAAAGCTCCGCGAGAAGAAATATTCACGATACTTCCACCACCATTTTTCTCCATCAGCCTTGCGGTAAGAAAACAAAGATTTGAAACCCCAGTTAGATTAGTATCAATGGTTTTTTTCCAAGCAGCTTGCCATTCTTTATAAGACAAACTCCCCCACTCCATTTCTTCGAAAACGCCTGCATTATTTACCAATATATTCAATTGACCAGATTTTCGCTCAATCTGACTGATTAAATTATGAACTGAGTCAGGATTAGAAATATCCGCCTGCATGCAATAATGTCCTTCTCCTTTAAGAGCTTCACACACCTTTTCAGCTTTGCCTTTATTAGCATTATAATGAATAACAACCTTAGCACCTGAATCGGCAAAACGTTTCGCAATAGCCTCTCCTATACCACGTGAAGCACCAGTTACTAAAACTGTTTTTTGATCGAAACGAATATCCATAATTTAGATTTTAGACCTTAGATATTAGACTCTAGACTTATTGTACGATTTGTACTCCAACATTAGAGGTTTTGGTTTTATAAACCTGAACAAAATGTGGATTATCGGCAAAGCCTTTTTCCATAATTTCAGCAACCTTATCAATATTCTCAGGACTGCAAAGCGCAATTACCGAAGAACCACCACCACTAATCTGGCAACCATAAGCACCTGCTGCAATCACATCTTTTTTCACCTGTCTATATTCAGGAATAGCCGCTCCACGAACGGGTTCAGCGATATGATCTACACTAAAGGCATCGCCAAATTCTTTAATATCTTTAGTATGAACCGCATGAATAATACGTGAACAACGAGCCATTTGCTCTTTTAATTTTTCTTGTCCAATTTCGTAAGTGATAAAGCCACGAGTGGTACGCTGACTCTTTTTAATAGCAGCTAAAACTACGGGAAACTCCGGCATTTCTAACTTCAACACATCCACCGGATTATAGCTTTTTACTAAAATGAAACCGCCCATAATAGAAGCAGCCACATTATCAGCATGTGGTGAACCACCTGATGCAACCTCTCCCATACGTGCAATGTCGATCATTTCATTTTTCGACATTTTTAGCTCAAGCAAATAATTCAGTCCGTAGATGGCAGCAGCAGCACTAGCTCCTGTTGTACCCATTCCTCCTCCCGAACGCATATTCTTGATAATTCTGAGGGTCATACCCTGCTTCAAGTTTTTCCGTTTCAAAAGCTCAAGAACAGCCAATCCGGCTACATTATCTTCAAGCTTTGTCGGAATATCCTGATTATCATTTTCCACCTCTATCTTTACCTCAGCCGAATCATCTAAAATAATTTTAAGCTCATCGTAAGGATCAGCAAGAGTCATGGCAAAAATATCATAACCCGGCCCCAAATTTGCACTCGTCGCAGAAGTTCTTATAAGAATCTCCCTCATATCAATTTTCTTTCTTTCAATAACGCTCTAAGTATTTCCGTTTTTGCTTCACCCAAAGGAGTTAAAGGTGGACGTAAATCGCCACCTGGTAATCCCATCAATTTTAAGGCTGCCTTTGCTGCCATTGGATTTGTTTCAAACCTAAATGCTTCAAATAAAGGATAGTATTCGTTATGAAGCTTACTTGCTTTTTCAAAATCTCCAGATATAGTATATTCAGCAATATTTTTCATCACCCCCGGAATAACATTCCCGGCAACAGTAAAAGCTCCACTTCCACCAAAAGCCAAAACAGGAAAAGCTGTTGTATCCTTTCCAGTAAACAATTTAAAATCATCATTTCTTGTTAAATATTGAATTTTAGCAAGATGATCCAATTGTTTATTACCGTCCTTTGTTCCAACGATATTCGGATGTTTTGCAAGCTGAGCAGTCATATCAGGTGTAAGTTCGACACCAGTTCTGCTTTTTGCACTATGCAAAATAATAGGAACAGGAGAAGCATCTGCCAATTTTACATAATAATCTATTAAACCTTCGGGTTTTGGGAGCACAAGAAATGGGGTATAAGATACAATGTAATCAGCTCCCAAATCAGCATATTTTTTAATTCTTTCAAGGGAATGATCTAGTCTAGTAGAACAAATATCTGGCATAACTGAAGTCTTTCCTTTTGCTTCTTCAACTATAATTTCAACAACCCGATATACCTCTTTATCATCCATAAGGGTATTTTCACCTGTAACTCCTAATGGAGCTATTCCGTGTATTCCAGCTTCCACCTGACGGCGAACCAATAAACGCAAGCCATCTTCATCTAAACTTAAATCCTCCTTAAAAGGAGTAATCAATAACGTATATGCACCTTTTTTCATGTTTATTTATTTTTTACCAAAGGTCGGGATAAAATGTTTGATAGCAAAAGATAGAAGCTGAAATTTATGTTATTTAGAAAAGAAGTTATATTTTATAAAAGCATTCTTTTATTATTTTAGCTGAATGAAAAAAAGCGTATTATTTGTTTGCTTGGGTAATATCTGCCGTTCACCCAGCGGAGAAGCTGTTTTAAAAGCCAAATTAGAAGAAGCAGGATTAGATAAAGAAGTATTTGTGGATAGTGCAGGAACTTCAGGATATCATGAAGGTGACCAGGCTGATGAACGTATGCAAAGCCATGCTGTAAAGAGAGGCTTTAATTTAACAAGTATTTCTCGACAAATTCGCCCTACTGATTATGATCGTTTTGATTATATCATTGCTATGGATAGGAGCAATTATCAGAGCCTGATGAATAAAGCCCATACACCCGAACACAAACAAAAGATTTCAATGATGACTGACTTCAGTCAAACCCATAGCGGTAACGTACCTGACCCTTATTATGGCGGATCACAGGGTTTTGAGAATGTATTAGATATTTTAGAATACAGTGTGGATGGATTGATCAGGGAATTAACAAGCTAAACCAGCATATTTTTCAATAGTTAATTTAAATTGTATTGTTTAGGTAAATTTTCCAGTTCAGGAATTTTAAAACTAAGTTCAGAGAAATTTTTTGTACCCGTTTTAAATAAAATATTTTGACGATGAAAATTTACTGTTGAAATACTAATAAATAATTTTTTTGATATCTCCTGACTAGTATCCCCTTTAATGATATGAGATAATACTTCTTTTTCCCGACTACTCAATTTATTACATATTCGGCAATCACTTAAACTAATAAGCTTATTTTCAGGTTTAAAAAATCGATAACGATCGATACTATTTTTTAATTCACCAAAATCAATGGGTTTTAACAGAAAATCGAAAACAGCATATTTAATTGCTCTAATGGCGTACTGTGTTTGAGGAGAAGTTACAATAAATACAGGAAAAAAATTCATTTTTCTGACATCATTAATAATTTCAAAGCCATCTTTACCATACATTTCTATGGCTAAAAAAACAATATCTGGTTCTGTAGAGATAATTTCGTTAACAATAAAAGAAGGATTTGTTGAATTCCCAACAATTTCAAAATCACCCAGCTTTTCTAGTAAATTTTTCAGTCTCTTAATCGCTTCATTATCATCATCAATTATCAAACACTTAATTTTATACATAAGCAATTCTCTAATTTACTCACTTGATGAATTATCAAATATAAGAAACAATCGTTCAAAATGCATACTCTTGTTCTAAAAGATCATTTTTCAATTTAAATATTTCTCTACAATTTTTAACAAAATATCCTGTTTTATAGGTTTCGAGATATAATCATCACACCCAGCATCAATTGATTGTTGGCGATCGCCAACAATAGCATATGCTGTTTGAGCAATTATTGGCAGTTCAGACTTAAACTTTTTTATTAATTTGGTTGCATCAAAACCATTCATAATAGGCATATTGATATCCATCAATACCAAATCAATATCAAGATTTTTTTTACATAAATCAACCGCAATTTTGCCATTTTCGGCCCAAATAGAATCTACTCCTTGCTTTTCCAAAACAATTCGTAAAAACTCATAACTTTCTTTCACATCCTCAACAATCAACACCAATTTTCTTTGATTAACTTTACTATCCTCTTTTCTTTCAAGGATTGAAGATTCATCCTCTGAACTATCCTCAACGATATCTTTTTTGGTCTCAAAAGGAATAGTAAAATAAAATACTGTTCCCCCACCCTCTTCAGATTCCAACCATATTTCACCCCCCAATAATTCAGTCAACTTCTTCGAAATTGATAAGCCAATCCCTGTTCCGCCATACAATTTGGTATCTGTATTAGCTTCTTGTCTGAACATATCAAAAATAAAATTTTGTTTTTCTTTTGAAATTCCAATACCAGTATCCTTCACGAAAAACTTTAAAATTCCCCTATCTTTTTCATTAGAATAACCGTATTGCACCGATCCTTTATGCGTAAATTTCAACGCATTTTTTAAAAGATTTATCAGGATTTGCTTCAATTTTGAGGAATCCGTATTAATAATCAAATGTTTAGAATCAGCAGGCACTTTCAAATTAAGATCCAGATCGCTTTTTTCCGTTTTTAGTTGCTCAACATTGATTATACTATGAACATCGCTTAAAATTGATTGCAAATTAACTTCTTCTTTAATAATCTTAATTGCACCCGATTCTATTAAAGTGATATCAAAAAGATCCTCAACTATACTCAATAAATGATTTCCACTTTTATTAATTGTATCATTAAATGCCACAATATCACACATTGGTAAATCTTCGTTAATAATATCAGAAAAGCCAATAATTGCATTTAAGGGTGTACGTAATTCGTGAGACATAGTTGCCAGAAATACTGATTTTAAATGATCGGATTCAGTGGCTTTAGAAAGTGCATTTTTTAAATCCTCTTCAGTTTTTTTACGCTCAATAGAAATGCTTATTTGATTAGAAATGAATTCCAGCACACCTTTATCTTTTTCGGTATAAGCATTTGGATTTGTATAACTCTGCAATACAAATGCCCCAATTGTTTTTCCCTTAATCTTTAATGGAACTCCCAACCATATTTCAGAATCAAAACCAACCTTTTCAATCTTTCCTTCCTTTTCTAGTTTTTTAGCTTCTGCATCATTAATCAAAAGCGATTGCCCTTGTTTGATAACTAATCCCGTAAGTGTTTTTCCGGCAGGAAAATGATCAATATCGTCTTTTTCATCCCTAAAGTAAGGAAGGTTAACATATTCTGTTTCTTCATCGTATAGGGCAACAAAAAAGTTTTTGGTATCCATTAATTGTCCGAGTTCTATTTGTATCTGTTTAATAAAATCTTCAAGACTATCTGTTATTACAACTGCATTCGAAATATTGAATAGTACCATTTGAATTTGTTCAGTACGTTTGCGCTCAGTAATATCCAGCAAAGAGCCAATAATTGCAGTAGTCTTTCCATTTTCCACTTTTGGAAATTCCCTGACTTCCACCCAAATCCGCTCCCCACTTTTTTTCACCAGTTCCAGTTCGTATGGTACCTGTCGTTTACCGGTCTTAACAGCCTTTAAAGTATTCTCAAACCCAATTTCATTTATAGGATTATTAGATGCCAGCTCTGTCCATTTAATCAGGGCTTCTTGCTGAGTGTAGCCAAGAATATTTTTCACTTGCGGACTTAGATAAGTGAGTTTATGTTCTGGTGTATGAGAATAATAAAGGGAAGTACTATTTTCAAAAATATTTCTAAGTTTTTCCTCACTTTCACGCAATACTTTTTCGGCTTCAATTCGTACACTAATATCACGAATCGATACAATGCGAATTGTTTTATTATCGAAATCTTTTATATTTTTAGCTTCCAGCTCTGCAATAAAAGTGCTGCCATCTTTTCGTCGAACATTAATTGTATAGGGTTTTGCATGCTTTTTAACAATATTTAGCATTATTTTGGCTCGATCTTTAATGTCGGGTATATAATCCAGCATATTGTTACCTAAAGTTTCTTCTCTTGTGTAGCCAGTTATTTTCAAAAACGACTCATTAACATCTTTAATGACTCCTTTTTTGTGTAAAACAATCCCTTCGAAGGTTACGCTCGATAAAAATCTAAATCGCTCCTCGCTTTCCTTAAGATCATGTTCGGCTTGTTTGCGATAAGTAATGTCTTTAAAATCTTCAACAATACCTATAAAATTGCTCCCAAAATCTTTAAATGAACTTGCCGTTAATAAGGTCGGGATTTCTTTGCCATCCTGTCGGATTTTGTTGATCTCAATTTCCAATTTATTATCTTTTGTACGTTGAAATTTTGTCAACGGACAATCTTTGGTATGGCATAATTCTCCGAAGAAGATTTCGTAACATTTTTTCCCAACAACCTTATCTTCCGGAAGCTTAAGCATTTCTATAAAATTATCATTGACCCTTATTATATTAAAGTCTTTATCAATCAATCGCATACCACCGGCAGCAGTATTAAGAATAATTTTTGTTTCATGCTCTGCCTGTTTACGGTTGGTAATATCCAAAGCAGTAAAAATTACTCCTTTTTCCAGATCATTCAGATCAATGGGTGTAGAACTAAGAAGAATATCAATTAAATGACCATCTTTTCGTAATAGCCGGGTTTCAATGCTACCTGTTCCATATTCCCGAATTTGCTCATATTTATATTTCCCAACCCTATCGAATTCCTCATCGCTTGCATAAACCACTCGTGAGTTTTGTCCAATTAATTCTTCTTCAGAATAGCCAAGCATTTCAAGAAACTCTTGGTTCACAAACTGGATATGCCTATTTATTATTAAACCAATACCTATTGGTGCTGCCCTAAAAATACTCTTCATCTTTGATTCACTTTCTCCTAATGCCTCCTCTGCCTGCTTTCGTTCAGTGATGTCCCTAACTATAGCTTGAATATATTCTCCATCGGAAAGCACTATCTTATTCAACGATACTTCTGCATCAAATAGTGAACCATCTTTTTTTAAATGAACCCATTCAAAAAATTGTGGTTCTCCAGCCAAAGCAGCATCCATTTTCTCCTTAGCTTTTTCTGCAGAAATCGCTCCATCAGGTTGATACTTCGGCGAGAAACCTTTTGGCGTATATCCTATAATTTCATCTTCATTACACGAAAACATCTCTAATGTTTTAGGATTGCATGAAATAAATGTATAGTTATGCATCAGGAAAATAGCATCATTGGCAGAGGTATAAAGATTTCGATATTTTTCTTCGCTTTCACGAATTGTTTCTTCAGCCTTTTTTATTTCGGTAAGATCTATTGTTTGAACTATGACATTGGAAACCTTACCAGTACTATCAAGAATAGGGGTAAAAATCGAGTTTATAATCTTATGTGTAGCACTTCTCACATCAACATGGTCAACAGCCCCAAAATCATAATCAAGCACAATGTTAGCAACTTCTCCTTTTTCAAATACCCTTCTAATATCCGGCATTAACCCATTTTTCTCAATAACAACATCCTGGAATAGATTGTACTTACCGATCACCTCCTCCTCGGTAGCTCCAAAAAACTCCAGACAGGCAGGATTTACCCTGATAGCAGTTCCATTTTCATCTGAAATCCACATACTCAAAGCAGAACTCTCTATAATTTTATCAATAAAACTGCTTCTTTCTTTCAATGCATCCTCCGCTTGCTTACGTTCGGTAATTTCAAGTTTTAAATCTTTATTTATTTTCCTAAGTTTTTTTGTTCTATCCAAAACAACATCTTCTAAATTCTCTTTTTCTACCTTCAACACATCTTCTGCTTCTTTTATCCGGAGCATCACATTCACTTGTGCTGAGAGTTCAACCGCATCAATTGGTTTCGACAAAAATGCATCAGCACCTAAATTAAGGCCTTTCACACGGCTTTCAGAATCTGTTTTAATGGCAGTAATCATTATCACAGGAATGTGTTTTGTTGAGGCATCTTCCTTAAGCCTTTTACAAACTTCATACCCATCCATTTGAGGCATAATAATATCCAGTAAAATAGTATCAGGCTGTTTTTCTCTAGCTATTTCAATACCCTCTTTTCCTGATAAAGCAGTCAGGACCTCACAATCCGGCATATTATTTTTTAATACTGCCTTTATAGTAATCAGATTATCTTTCTGGTCGTCAATTGCAAGTATTTTTTTCATAGTCTTGCGGGTTTCAGGTTTATTTATATTTTGTTCCCTTATAGCTTAAATAATTTATAAACGAACTAATCTTTTTACTTAAAATTTGGCTTTCAGAAAACAAGAATAATGGACTG
>JAOZUV010000321.1 GCA_029938505.1 Bacteroidales bacterium
TCATAATAACCCAACCCATTTTGGTATCGATAACGTGAGAGCACATTTCGGGGTTCAAAAGCGGAGGCACGCATATCTTTCAAATGTACAAACTCCATATCCCTATCAACAATAATAACAATTCTAGAAACAAGTTTATCCCCTACTTTTAGACCTCTGTTTTCATCAATTGGCACCAATGTTTCCAATATCCCAGTCGTTTCTTTTACAAATAATTGTTTCTCAATTTTCAATGGCGTTTTGTAGCTAGTGATTTTATCCAAATCTTGAAAACACTGCCAGTGCAAAGCACCCCAGGCCATTTGATTATTATTATTTTTTAACTGGATATCACCCATCTGTGCATTTATTTCCATACTATTCCAACGTTTTTCATAATAGCCAGTTCCAGCCTCTTGCTTGTCAGAATCAATTTTTATTCCACCCAATTTAACTTCAACATTTTCAGTAGCGTCTAACACATTTACACCTTCTAAAAGTAAAGCATTAACAGCCTCAACGCTTGCCTTTGCAGTAGACCACATTTGAGTTTGCTTTTGTTTAATCAACCATTTTTTTATTTCATCAACAACTGATTTATCTTTATGAATTTCCAAAAATGCTTCAATCAACAGGGCTTGAGTTTCAATAGGTGACTGATACCAATAATAGCCTCTCTCTTGTTTCCAATATATCCCCAGCTCCTCATTGCTTGACGATCTTTCCTTGAGTGAACGCATAATTAAATCAGCCGTTTCATCATCCGCATTGCGAGATAAAATAAGGGCAATCATTCCTTGCAGCAAATTATTCCGTTTCATCCAATATTTCTGTGCCTGATCCAAATAATAAGCAAAAACTGTTTGCATTTCTTCGTTTAATTCAGATGCCTCCGCCAAATAACTTAAAGCAAATAAATATTGAATTTGATGACTTCCTAAATGATCCTTATCTAAAATTATATCTTCTCGTTTTTTTAACTCTTCGAAATCGTGTTTTAGTTTTTGATTTAGAAAAACAATCGCATTTTTAATGGGGTTTTTTAGCATTTTCATCTGAGCGGAACTCATTACGCCTCGGCTTTGTAAACGAAGAATTCCAGTCAAAATATGTTGTGTGATATAACGACTTCCACGCCCTCCTTTATACCAAGTCCATGATCCATCATAAAATTGGAATTTCAATAGTTTTTCTAGACTTGAATTTAGTTCTTTTTTCATGCTGTTTAAATCGAAGAAAACAGCCAATCTTCGTTTGCGTTCATTTTCATTTTTGGCTTCCATCAGCCAAGGAATTTCAGCTAATAAAACAGATTTTAAATCCTGATCTTTTCCCAAATTTGATAAAAAAGCGTCCGGACTAAAGTTTTTCCATTGATCAAAAACCTGTTGAATTCGTGGATTTGAATTTAAAATTCGAGAGGCCATCGCATTGGCATAAAAACGATTGAATAAAGCAATAGCATTTTCGCGATTAGATGCGGCCACCTGAGGCAAGGCTTGAATAGCATACCAATTAGGATTGGAAGTCATTTCCAGTTTTAAGCTTTGATATTTAATCCCCTCCAAACTATCTGATTGAAGCAATTTCTCAAAACGCATTGTTTTTGATTCATTAGCATTAATATGAATCGGCAAACTTTCGGTTACAAGCATCCGATTTGAAAGCACAGGAATCATCTTTTCTTCTCCATCTCTATGATTTTTACTAGAAGCTGTTAAGCGATAAATCAAAGCACTCACACTATCAGGGATCAATAATTTCCAACTTTTACTGATATTAGATTTTTTTGAAATTTCAAAATTTTGAATACTATTTTCATTCAAAATAATCGACTCCATTTTTTGATTATTTTCCGCATCGAAAAATTGTAATTCAGTAATCCCCTTGAGGGTTTCATCTGTTAAATTTGAAATTTTTATGTTAAAATAAAGGGTGTCTCCTTGACGAAAAAAACGAGGAATATTGGGACTTAGCATCAACTCTTTTTGAGTAACAACTTCTTGAGTTAATTGAGCTGTTCGCAAATCTTTTGTATGTGCCAAAGCCATAAATTTCCAGCGAGTTAAAGCTTCAGGACTAGTAAATTTCAAGATAATATTACCCTTTTTATCTGTTTGTAAATCGGGATAAAAGAAAGCAGTTTCGTTAAAATTTTTACGAATCTTTATATCAGTACTCATTTGTTTTTTTTCTAATGGCGCACTATCAGCCATAAATAATATCTCGCTTTCCATATCGGAATCTACAACAGCATCCTGAACATAGCCTGCCATAGCTTGTTTTTGTCTGGAAATAGGTGCTTGATCCAATTCCATATTTAGACCTGAGACTTTCCATGAAAGTGCTCGTATTAGCAGGTCATTTGAAAAACTAAAATTCCAAAAGAAATTTTCAAAACTTAAATTGATTTCATTAAAATAGCTCCCATAATAATTGCTATTCAATATTTTTCCATTTCCTTGTCCAAATCCATAATGAGTGGTCCAGCTTATATCATTATACGCAATGGATCTAAAGCCAAAACTCCAATGATTAGGCCTAAAGGTTTCGAGCGAAATATCAGTCATACTGCACAAAAGTTCAGCCGAAACAGCCTTGCTATTTATCCCACTAATTTTAATTTTCCATTCTTCGTTTTGATTAGGTTGTAAAAGTGGGCGAAAGGTTTCCAAACTAATTTTTAACTCCCTTTCAGGATCATTGACTCTAATAGTCTTGCTATGGCTGTAAACTTCATTGTCTTTTATAAAAACAATATTTACATTTAACTCACCAATGTGATTTCGATCAATTGGAATTTCAATTTTTTTCTGTTCACGACTGAGCTTAAAATGTTTGCTTATTAAAACTTTATTATTTTGCTGTAGCTCGTATAAAACGGAAACATTCTTGGCAGATGATCCGATCATAAAATAACAGTTATCACCCGGAATAGCTTTATCGGCAGTTAGCTTAAACCAACTAAAATCAGGAGATGCCAATTTATTTGATTCGGCTGAAAATAAAGTAAAGTATTTCTCCAACTCAATTTCTTCATCGTACTGATCACGGGTTTTTAAAGTCAATTTATAAGCTCCATTTTCCCAATCCAATAAATCATTAATTTCAAAACCCTTTACTTCTCCAGTATTAATTTCAACCTGAAAAACTTGATTTTCCACCTTCCGTATTTTTTTGTCTTTTTCATCATCATATTGCGCATATGGAAAGTATGAATAAAAGGTTTCGCTATCCATTACAAACTGATCCGGTTTACTCCAATTACGGACCTTAAAAGCTTTTGTTGCCTGCTCTAATTTAAAAACACTGATCGAAACATTGACATCTTGTTTTTGTCTGTTAAAATTTACTGCCGAAACTGAAATAACATCTGAGCCGTTTTTCTCCAAATAATCAGGAATATTAGTATTCAATTTTAGATTCGTATGCGAAATCGGAATTCTTTTTTCAGCCGATTGAGTCTCTCCATTCAAATCAGTTACATCCACTT
>JAOZUV010000322.1 GCA_029938505.1 Bacteroidales bacterium
TCTTTTTTCCCTACGTTCTCGCGAAGAGAACCGCTCAATGATACATTTTTCATAATAAAATTTATTTAGTTATTAAAATTGAAATAAAGAACTAATCGATTGTTTGCTATCAATTCGACGAATAACTTCGGCAAAAAGATCGGCAGTCGATAGTACTGTAAATTTTTCGTGTTGTCTTTTCAGTGGTATCGTGTCAGTTACTACAATTTCAGTAAATGGAGAATTAACCAAACGATCGTAGGCTAATTCAGAAAATACTGGGTGAGTACAAAATGTACGCACACTTGATGCTCCGTTTTCCATCATTAATTCAGCTGCTTTAGTTATAGTTCCAGCTGTATCAATAATATCATCAACGATAACAATATCCCTTCCTTTTACATCTCCAATCAAAGCCATTTTAGCAATCTCATTCGGTTTTGCTCTTTGCTTGTAACAAATCACAAAATCGGTATGAAGGCTTTTGGCATAGGCCGCCGCCCTGCGAGTTCCTCCTGTATCAGGCGAAGCCATCGTAAGATTTGGCAAATTTAATTCTTTCAAATAATCACTAAATAAAGAGGATGCATAAAGGTGATCAACAGGAACATCAAAGAATCCCTGAATTTGATCTGCATGTAAATCAAGCGTAATAATACGATTGACTCCGGCTGCAGTTAAAAGATTTGCAATCATTTTAGCCGAAATTGGTACCCGTGGACGATCTTTACGATCTTGACGAGCAAAACCAAAATAAGGAATTACAGCCACAATACTTTTTGCTGAAGCCCTTCTTGCTGCATCCACCATCAACAATAATTCAAATAAATTATCAGCTGGTGGAAAAGTTGACTGAATTAAAAATACATCACGTCCCCTTATATTATCATTAAAAATTGTGCGAAATTCACCATCAGCAAATACTGTAACCTTAGAATCACCAAGTTTAGTACCGTAACTTTCAGCTATCTTTTCGCCCAGATATTGAGTTGATCTTCCGGAAAACAAGGTAATGAGTTTTTCTGACATGAGTATGAGTCGTTTAGATGATTTTTACGGCTGCAAAATTAGTGTTTTATTATTTACCCGCAAAAATAATAGTAAAGAATCTTAAAAACTTTTAATATTTAGAATGGATTCTCATAATTTTCAGTATTTTTGCAGCCGTAAACCACCACGTTTAATTGCCCGGATGGCGGAATTGGTAGACGCGTTGGTCTCAAAAACCAATGAGGTAACACTCGTGCCGGTTCGATCCCGGCTCCGGGTACTGTTTTTTTAAAGCTTTCTTAAATAAGAAAGCTTTTTTTCTGTAATTTAGTTATTTCAATATGAGAAAGATCCCAAAACAACTACCCATATATCTCCCAATTTTATTCGCACTAATTTTAATTATTGGCATTTTTATTGGCCAACAAATTAATCCAATGATGAGTTTTGAACAAAAATTCAATCCCATTAAATCTCATAATCAATACAATAAATTAACCGATATCATCAATTATATTCAACAAGATTATGTTGATTCTGTTAAAAAAGAAGAGCTCACAAAAGATGCTATCAATGCGATTATTAAAAATCTTGATCCACACACACAATACATAAGCAAAGAAGAATTCAATACACTTAATGATCCTTTGTTGGGGTCTTTTCATGGGATCGGTGTGCAATTCAATATTATTAAAGATACTATAATTATTCTCCAATCAATTGCCGGAGGACCCTCTGAAAAACTTGGAATAAGAGGTGGCGACCGCATTATTATGGTTGACGATTCAACAATTGCTGGTGTAGGAATAACAAATATCGGAGCCATGCGTAAACTTAAAGGACCTCGTGGGACTAAAGTTCAAGTGAGTATTCTTCGCAAAGGTTCACCCGATTTAATCGATTTTATCATAACACGAGATATTATTCCTACATATAGTTTAGATATTGCTTATATGTTAAATGACTCCATTGGATTTATTAAACTAAACACATTTTCGGCGACAACCTACAAAGAGTTTAAACAAGGGCTTGAGAAACTTATAGACCAAGGCTTGAAAAAATTAATTATTGATCTCCGATCGAATACAGGAGGATATGTTTTACCAGCTGTTCAAATTGCTGATGAATTATTATCCGCAGACAAGCTTATCTTTTATTCAAAAGGCAAAAATCGACCAAAAAGCTCAAGTTACTCAACAGATAAAGGAATATTCGAAGAAGGAGGGCTCGTTATTTTGCTGAATGAAAGTTCAGCTTCAGCAAGTGAAATTTTAGCGGGTGCAATTCAGGATAACGACAGAGGAGTAATTATGGGTCGTCGATCATTTGGGAAGGGGCTTATTCAAGAGCAACTTCCTTTACCTGATGGTTCCGCTATACGAATGACCATTGCACGTTATTATACACCCACTGGACGGTCTATTCAAAAACCTTATACTGGTGGAAAATTTGATGATTACTATAGCGAATACTATCACCGTTTTACCAATGGAGAATTAACAAATATTGATAGCATTCATTTTGATGACTCCCTAAAATATGTAACCCCTAAAGGAAATATTGTTTATGGAGGCGGAGGTATCATGCCCGATATTTTTGTTCCACTTGAAATAAAAAATCCAGCCTATTATAATTTAATCATTAATAGAAGTGTTCTCTATCAATTTGCATTTGATTATGCAGATGGTAAACGTGAAGATTTTAAACGATTTGCAGACTTCAATGATTTTGATAAATCGTTTGAAATCACTGAAGATATATTAAAGGAATTGATTGCCTATGCAGAGAAAAGAAATGTTCCGTTTCATAAAAAACAATATGAAAAATCTGAATATAAAATTCGTACTTTATTAAAAGCTTATATTGGTAATATCGTATTTACAAATGAAGCTTTTTACCCAATTTTCCACCGTATTGATGATACATTTAAAAAAGCGGTTGAACTTCTAACATCTGAAAATTAACCTTTTTATAATAACCAAAAAAAATAAGTTATGGCTTTTGAATTACCTTCTTTACCCTATGAGATGGATGCTTTAGAACCCTATATTTCGAAACAAACCTTAGAATTTCACTATGGTAAGCACCATCAAACCTATGTTAATAATCTTAATAAATTAGTTACTGGAACTGAATTCGAAAATGCCTCTCTTGAAGAAATTATTAAAAAAGCTGAAGGCGGTATTTTTAACAATGCAGCTCAAATTTGGAATCACACTTTTTATTGGAACTGTTTATGTCCGAATGGAGGTGGAACTCCATCAGGAAAATTTGCTGAAGCAATCAATGAACAATTTGGTTCGTTTGTAGCATTCAAAGAAAAATTCTCAAAAGCATCTGCCACTTTATTTGGCTCAGGTTGGGCTTGGCTTGTAAAAAATGCTGAAGGAAAGCTAGAAATCATTCAGGAAAGTAATGCTGGGAATCCACTAAGAAATGGACATACTCCATTATTAACTTGTGATGTTTGGGAACATGCTTATTATATTGACAAACAAAA
>JAOZUV010000323.1 GCA_029938505.1 Bacteroidales bacterium
AGTTTTCCATACACAACCAATCGGCAAATTGTATCCGAGGTGGGCATCTGGCATTAAAGCCCCTTGAACACTAGATTCTTGAGCCATTGCTTCATTAAATTGATCTAATGTGTTTTGTTCTAAATTTTGAGCATAAATTTTGATTTTTTTC
This sequence comes from Bacteroidales bacterium, assembly GCA_029938505.1. Next base: position 152 of record JAOZUV010000323.1, read on the forward strand.
ATTTAATACCATTCTTTATATATAAAAACATATATCAACACGAGTAAAATATGATATATAATTCTTTATGTTTAATTTGGTACAACATTTGATAAAATTCACATGCATTTCTTCTTAATTTGTACATTCGATGAATGTTTCTGTATCATCAAAACCATCAATATCTTTATTTTTATTGTAAGGACAATAACTCGTACAGTACCAAGAACCAACCATACTATCAGTCGCAGTGCATTCGTGTGAAAGTTCACCTTCTATGTTTTCTCTAATGTATTTTTTAGTAATTTCCATTCTTCTCTCCTATAAGTGTTTTTGTTTGATTGTTTATAATATAATTGTATCAAGTCTAAAGATCTATGTCAATAGAAAAATGAATATGGAACTCCCAGAAAGAATCGAACTTTCCTTCGTGGTTTCGAAGACCACTCACCATCCTTGGTAGGAGCATATTTTCTGTTATAAATAATTATATGAAAAGAAAACAAACATGTGCAATATGTAAAAAATATGGGTATGTCGATTCTCATCATATTGTATCAAAATCAAAAGGTGGTTCTAATAAATCCTTTAATAAAGTTGATTTATGTCCAAATTGTCATCGTTCCATTCATTTAGGAGACATCGTCATAGAAGGAAAGTTTATGACTACCAAGGGTATTGAATTAATTTATCATTTCAAAGAACACAAGAGTTTAACTTCACAAGAACCACAAGTATATATTTTTGGACGACCCGACTGATTTCGCAACAGCATCTCTTGGGTTGCAACCAAGCGCATGGGCTTTTCTGCTACAGGTCGCGTCATAATCTCTTACACTTATAAGAAAATTTTTACTTTCATATCTATCGTAGATCTACGAGTCTTGTTCATTTCTTTAAATTCATATAAGTCTTGGTAGATATAAATCTCTTACATAGTCGTCAAAAATTTTATTTTTATATAAGTCTTGGTACCCGGTGAGAGATTTGAACTCCCGACATTCTCCGTGTAAAAGAGCTGCTCTCCCGCTGAGCTAACCAGGCACTTGTTTGGTGGCATCACTGCTAATCGAAAGCAGGCCCCTCGGGCTTCAACCGAGTGTGCAAGACCATCTACACCATCAATGCCATTTATGTTTTGGTGTTGCGAGAAGGAATCGAACCTTCGTGTAACCAACTAACCTTTCTACTGGATATCAGCCAGAGGGTATATCACAACACATTTTCTACACATTTGCCAAGACTTATATGAATTTAAAAATTCTCATATCTATCTTGGATTTACTAGTGTTATAGTACACTATTACAACTTCATTGTTTGGTGCATCCCCTGAGACTTGAACTCAGATAACCATCCTTATGAGAGATGTTCTCTACCAATTGAGATAAAGATGCACATATTATGTTTTGGTAGACCCGGAGAGATTCGAACTCTCGACTCTCGCATTAAAAGTGCGATACTCTAAACCAGCTGAGTTACGGATCTACATTTTGTTTAAAATTATCTGGGGAGTTTGATTAGAGTCCCCCAGAAATATTTCTGAGAAACTCCGTGAGGGAGGATTTAAGAAATATTACGAATAAAGATACCAACAATAAATAAACACACTATAATGAACGTACTGAACACACCAATACAGAGTATCAATGCTCGGACAGGTTTTATAAGATTCTTAAATATCTTCATTTTTTATATTATTAGAGTTTAGTTTTATTTATACATTTGCACTTATATAATTCTTTCAGGATAATATGATTTTACAGCTGTTTCCAATTCAGTATTAGTAAATTTTTCACCATTTAATCGAAAATCAATTTCAGGCATTTTATTCATACAAACAAAAATGTATTGATCACCAAGTTTACCTCTAAATGTTTCAGTATTCTCATAAACTTCAAACAATTCATTAGAATTTAAGTTCTTTATTATAAGTAATTTTGGTATTCCTTTACAACTATGTGGAACCTTTTGATCCATTCCATTAGCAATAAATGTTAAAGCCTGTGATGATGGATACACATGTGCTATTAAATTATCCTTCATTTGTCCTTTTTAAAAGTTAACCCAACATCAAGGTATTTCACCTCGCAGACTAAAAGGTTTCAAATCTTCGTCCTCTTCTCATAATGAGTATGCAGCTCAATAGAGTTAAGATGATGTTGGGGCATTTTGGAGGCGCCTTAGTGCTTTACAACACTAAGAACGAAAAACCAAATTAAATATTTATCCAGATCAGTTATTTTTCTGGTTGCATGCAATTAATTCAGAAATCACTAACGCCATATTTTGGGTTACATACGGGAATCGAACCCTGGTCTTGTGATTCACAGTCACCTGCTCTGCCACTAAGCTATATGTAACATATTTTGTTTTCTTCCTTTAATCCAACCTTGGTTTATCCAAGATTCAATTTCGGATTTTTTAATCACTTTATTTTCTTTTAATTCTAAGTTATGTATCCAACATCTACCATACATTGAATTACCTTTACCTTTTTGATGGATAGAATTCGCTTTACCTATTTTTGCTTTTGATTCTTCTGAATGTCGTTTTCCTTTCCACCAAGGATCATTATATTTTAAATATTCTAAAGCTTCTTTTCTTTGTCGTTTACAAAAATTTAAATAATATTCTTTATCATTTTGAAGTTTATACATATGTCCTGCTGTTGCTAAATCCCAACCACCTTTGCCACCAATTTTTAAATTATATGTATCTTTTCTTTTGATAAAATCTTCATTTACTAAAATCGATTCTGATTCAAACATATCTTCAGGATTATCAAAAACTGCAAATATTTCTTTTTTGAAATTTTCTTTACCATATTTCTCTATTGCTTTTAAAATAATTTTCCCAGATCCAAGATAATCATCATTAACATTTTCTGTTTTGTGAGCACCAATATAAATTTTACCATTAATTAAATTTGTTGTTTTGTAAACGGTATAGAACATAAGTAAACCTTTTTATAGTGTTTACTTATATTTATACAAAGTTCAATAAAAATGAATCGAACCGGCGTCACCTGGGTCACAGCCAAGTATTCTAACCAATTGAAATAAGACCGAGGCGTTACAGCAAGCTTACACGTGTTGTGTTATAAAATTTAGGGATAACTGTGGAAGCAGCTATATTACAATTCAAACTAACCAACTAAACGTACCGGCATACAATCCGGATTAAGAAAATAACCTAAATTTATATATTGAAATGTGTACTTGGTTGTAGCAACTCTTCCAAAAATTAATAAATTCAAGAGGGTCAAGTTATGAGCAAGTCTTCATTGAAGTTTTCATTAATGGTACGCTCTATCTTTTGAGCTAAGGGATACAACATCT
>JAOZUV010000324.1 GCA_029938505.1 Bacteroidales bacterium
AAAATATATAAAAATAAAAATATAAAAAATACTTTTAATGACACATTTGTAAACAACCAGTATGTAAAATTTAAAAGTGAGGTCAATAATAAACATACCGCTTTAAGCAAGTATGATAAAGAATCTGATTCATTTACACTTTTAAATATAAAAAATACGTAAAGCCTTAATCAGCCTTCACTGTTCAATCCTTTTTTCGACAATTAGCAGAAAGTCGATTTTTCTTGAAAGCCCATAGATTTGGAAAAGACTAATATTTGAATTGTTTGGAATAATGGATACAACTTCGCCTTGCAAATTATTTAAAAACTGTTCTAATCTGCCTTGGTCGCGTTCCATTCTAATTTCAAAGTGATGTATTTTGTATTTCATCTGTTAATAATTTTAAATGATTTTTTCTATGATATTTAATTCATGTAACTCGTTAATAATATCAATAATCTCGGATTTATGGGTTTCATCAAGATTTCCTTTTTGTAATATTTCATCTAAGTTAAGAGCCTTGCCATCAGGAAAAGGTAGGTGATAAAGAAATTTTCCTTGAGGAATGGATAGGTTAATTTTTCGTTCTTTTGTTTTTCTCTCTTCTCCTATCCAAAGGCTCACAGTGCTGAAATAATCACCATTTCGTGCAATTGAAAACTTTGCCCCAGAATTTTTTACTTCTCTAATCTTATACTCTGATTCTGCCTCAGTATTTTTGTTAAATTCTTTATTTAGATCAATGATGATTTCAATTTTATTTTTTTTGCTTGAATATCTGTAATAGGGGCGTTTTTTTTCAAATACTTCTTTTTTCTCTATGATGTCATACAATGCCATCGTATCTAAAAAGTCTTGTACGGTTCGTATATGCATATCCAATCTGGAAGCAGCTTCAGAGGCTGAAATATCCTGATAAGTCGCGATCAGCCTAAATATTTTTTCAGCATAATCCTTTGATATGTAATTGCTTATTATTGCAGCTTTTTTAAAGTTCATTTCGTTTAAGTAAAAACATTAATTCTTAAATTATCCATTTTATCTATTATTCGCACTTGTCTGCCATCAATAAATAATTCAATAAATTCAATCATCAAATCGTTTAATGAATTACATAATTGTTCGAAAGCTAAATCTTCTTTATAATCGAGATAATCTGCTTTTGAGATGTTTACACTTACTTTTCCATCATAATTAATGGCAACCCATGTTTTTTCGTGATAATTGTAATTGGGATTATAAAAAGCAAAATATTCATTTTTATACTTTAAAGGCATAAAAACAATTCTTGTATCTTCTTTATAAGCAAGTCCTAATAAGTTCTTTTGAAAAAAACTGGCAAAAGATTCTAGATCATTTTTTGAAAAATCGACACTTCCTGTTGGTAGAGGTCTTTCTGTAAAATTATATTTTGATTCATCTATATTAGTAGCTGCCAATTCTAATATTTCACGACCTCTCCATTTTAATTTTCGTTTAATATTTAAATACAGCAGCCAATTAAAAAGCAATATGGTTGTAATTAATAAAATTATTGCTTCATTTGAAAAATAAATTTTTTCACCTAAAACTATGTCTGGAGCAATTATCAATAGGAGCGACCCATATGCGACCATATAAATAAAAGAGATGATAGTCCAAATGTGTTTTGTTCGGTAAAAGCTATAAAATATTAAGAGTGAATAAAACAGCATTATTATCCCCAGTGCATAAAATCCTGTATTTATATTCCATAAACTGGATATAAGTGTAAAAAGAAGGATTGAGATTAATGCTGGCAATAATCCCGTTAATTTGATGTTTTGTTTTTGTTTGTACTCCATGGTTTTATTATTATTGATTTATTATAATGAAGCTATACGATTGATATATTTAACTTCCTAAATTGTATACTTCAATAAAAATGAACTATGCAAATATATGGCAATTACATTACGAAATGCAAGTTTTTTTTTAAAAAATATTATTGGATTGTTGAATAATTATTATTTATCCATGTTAAAAAATTGAATTACAGGAAGTTGTATCCAATTCTTAAAAAATTGATATCCCCAGTGATGAAGACATTTTATTTATTATTAGGAAATATTAATACTTACTCTTTAGTAATTTTTAGATTTTTAAAATATCCATCTGAACCATTTCCAACCCAAAATCCAATCCAACCCATTTTGCGGGAGCTAAGTTGATTGATTATTAATGAAGCTTCTTTTGAATCATTTACAAAAACCTTTACTAGTGGATATTTGATAACTATTTTGGCGTGAAACCATTCGTTTGGGTTGGGAACAGGGATTACTGGGTTTTCGTATTTTTCGGGATAATCTTTACGTAACTTTGCCCAAGTTTGGTCGGGGTGTGAAACGTATTGTACTGAATGTCCTTTACGCTCGGGGCTTTGAAAATTGAAGGGTCTAAAATAAATGGCATCATATACTTCAGTGTCTTGCCCATGAAAAGCCATACCTACAAAACTTCGCCCTCTTACATCTTTGCCTTTTATATCTAATTCAATTGTGCCGTTTTCAAAATGGAATTCTTTTAACCAAAGTACGGCACTTCCTTGCATAGCATTCATATAAACAATGCCATCTTGAAAATGAATATCTCTGTTAAAAATAACCCATTGAGTACTATCATTCACTTGTGATAAATCAGGAGTTATTTGAGCACTTGCTGATAAGCCGCTAAAAAGGAGAAAGAATATGACTGTTCTAATTTTCATCGTATTGTTTTTTATTGGTTAATGGCTTAAAGTTAAAAATAATTCTATTTCAATGCTTTATAAACTTCTAAAGATCGATCAGTGGCAAAAATATCAATACCAATAGCTGCCCATTCTCTGTAAAGATGATCACCTTTGATAGCAGCTTTTTTGTCGAGATTGCCAAGAGTACCTAACATACACATGACTCCCTTCTGATGAAGTTTTTGATAAAGAATTGGCTCAGATTCCATAGTTCCTGTAAAGGCTAGCATATTCTCCCAAGGAATGCCTGATTTGGCAGCACGATCAAATTCTTCATCGTTTCGGATAGTAACAGAAAGAACAACATCTGGGTTTAAAGTATAAAGCTTTTGGGCTGTTTCTATCGAATATGTAATAATTACAGATTGTGAGAGGGCATTAGCATTTTCAATAAAATGTAATACCTTTTCAGGATTTACAGAGCGTTTAATATCAACCGTAAGGATGGCATTCTCTTTTTTTGCCCATTCTAAAATATCAGCAAACAAAGGGATTTTAAATTCAACAATCGAATCAAAATCATCTTTTAGATTTAATTGAGAAAGTGTTTCCCACGTATTTTGATCAACTCTGCCAAAACCATTAGATGTTCTTTCTAAAGCATCATCATGCATCAACAGTAAAGTACTGTCTTTACTTTGGGCTATATCAATTTCAAATATTGCATTTGGGATGTGCCGTTTTATGTCTTGCATGGTCTCTAAACAATTTTCAGGA
>JAOZUV010000031.1 GCA_029938505.1 Bacteroidales bacterium
AGCTAAAATGAGAGCTATTGAAACAAGACGTTCAATTGCACGTTCTGCCAATACAGGGATTTCGGCTTTTATCAATCAACGTGGAGATGTGATCCAACAAACTGATTATTGGGTAAAGGATGTAATTCGAGGAAAAATTAATTTGAATGAGGAATTAACATTTTACACCAAAAACGGCAATTATATTGCACGAATTTCAGTACTTATTTCAGTATTATTTTTACTGCTTAGTATTTCCTTAGGGATAAGAAATAAACGAAAACTAATTAAGTAAACGATAAAAACTAACCAAATCTTTACGAACTTCCTTCTTTAACAAACCCCACTGTTTTCCTCTTATAGCACCTTCAAGTGAGTATAATAAATTCAGACAAGCATCTTGGGGGAAAATCAATAATATACGGTAATAAGCTTCTTTACTACCCACCCAGCTTAAATCATCAGGGGATGTAATACCAAGTATAATCAGCTTTTCTTCCAATCCTTTTTCAATATTGGGCATTTGTGATAAATCATTCATTTTAATTAGATTTTTAATTTGGCTTAAATCTATAATTCTAAAATTGTGCCGCTTTATACAACATGCTCATTTTGTGCATATTTAAAATAATAAAATTGATTTAATTGTACATAGTTGAACAGAAAGTTGTTCAGCTTTGAACAATATTCTGTACAACTATAAAGCATCTCTTTAAGGATTTGATTAACCAAAAACTGCGGGCACTATATTATTCGTACCTCAAACTATCAATAGGGTTTTGTGTGGCCGATTTAAGCGATTGGTAACTAACCGTAATCAAAGCAATGATTATTGAAAGTAGCACTCCTAGTACAAAATCAAGCCAACTCAAACTTACGGGGTATGAGAAATTTGCCAGCCACTCTGTCATATAATAATAAGCCACTGGCCATGCAATTATATTGGCAACTAATACCCATTTAATAAAATCGGTATTAAGCAGTCGTAGAATAGTAAAAACACCTGCACCTTGAACTTTTCTAATTCCAATTTCTTTGGTTCTGATTTCTGTTAAAAATGAAGCTAGACCAAATAAACCGATACAAGCAACAAAAATTGCAATCAAAGTAAAAGCAGTAAATAGCTTACCCATTCGTATATAAGAGATATAACTTTCCTTAAAATGTTCATCAATAAAAATATAATCAAAAGGAGCATTATTTGAAATTTCAGCCCATTTTTCTTCGACTTGCTTTAAGGCAATTTCTTTATTCTTAGCATTCAACTTAAGTACAATATTGTTCAGATTTGATTGACGATAATGATAGGCATGTGGCTCAACTTTCGTCAAAAGTGACATAAAGTGGAAATTTTTAATTACACCCACCACTTTAAAATCTATCCTTGGGACACTATCTCCCGCATTTACCGATAAATTTTTACCAATTGGCTCATCCCAATTATACCTTTTTGCAAGTTCCTCATTAATCAAAACAGCTAAAGTATCAGTTCCAAATTCATGAGAAAAGTTCCTTCCTTTAACAATTTCCATATCCATGGTTTCGATAAACTGGTCATCGATAGTACCATTATAAATAATCACAGGAGTTGTTTCATTCGCCCCTTCTGGAAAATAACCTGAACCGTTCATGCCAATTCCTGGAGCTGAATTTGAAAGACTTACCATTTCAACATTGGATAATGTCTGAAATTCATTTCTTAAAACTTCACCCTTATTTCTCAAGCCTTCACTTCTCATCGGAATAACAATCCGATTTTCACCATCAAAACCCAAATCTTTATTCTGCATAAAGTTAAGCTGTGTATAAATTACCGATGTACAAATAATTAAAGCCACTGCAATTGAAAACTGAAGCACTACCAATACATTACGCAATAAGGATTTCTTTTTACCTCTAACCTTTTCCCCTTTTAGAGCTGCAATGGGCGAAAATGAAGACATATAAAAAGCGGGATAAGAACCTGCTAAGATGCCAACAATGAAAGTAATGGCTACAAAAAACCCGATAATTGTTAGTTTATTACTAAACAAATCCATGCTATTGTCATGCTGATAAACCAAATTATTAAACATCGGCAAAGTGATTTGAACAATCACCAAGGAAACAACAAAAGCGATTACACTAAACATCACTGATTCACCTAAAAATTGACGAATTAACTGCGGACGAACAGCACCATGAATCTTTCGCATCCCCACTTCTTTAGCACGCTTAAACGAACGGGCTGAAGCCAGATTCATATAATTGATACACGCTATGAATAAAATGAAAATAGCAATGGCAGAGAATAAATAAACATAAGTGATGTCTCCACTACTTGGCGTTTCTCTTTCTAAATCAGAATATAAATGAATATCAGCCAAAGGCTGTAAAAATAAATCAAAATGAACACCCATATCAATGAGCTGTTGAGTATGACGCACTTTAAATTCGTCAAACTTCTCTTCTAATTTATGATAATCCGCATTTTTATCTAATAATACATATGAATACATGGAGATATTTCCCCAGTTATTCTGACGGAAGAACCTTGAATTCGGATCACGAATATCCATGGTCACAAGCATTTCAAACTGAAGCTCAGAATTTGCTGGAACATCTTCCATAACTCCAGTAACTTTATAAGAGGTTCTGTCATTAATACGAATAATTTCACCAATTGCATTTTTGTCACCAAAGAATTTTTTTGCGCAGGTTTCGGTTAAAACAATACTTTTGGGATGAAATAAAACTTCATTAGGCGCCCCCTGAATTAGTTTATATGAAAATACATCCAAAAAGGATGAATCAACATAGAGCATATCCTCTTGAATAAACTTGCGTCCTCCAATACTTAACTCTTGGGCTCCACCTCCACTTAATCGCGTATTTGCAATCACCTCTGGAAAATCTTGACGTAAAGCCTCTCCCATAGGAGCACTTGTAACCGCTAAATTCATCGTATTTCCACCTACAGTAGCATCTAATCCAACACGATAAATCTGATCTGATTTTTCATGGAATTTATCATAACTCAACTCAAAGAATACATAAGAGAGAATGAGTATACAAACCGACATACCGATAGCAAGGCCACCAATATTTATTATAGAATAGGACTTCTGACGTAAAAGTGTACGAAGAGCAGTTTTTAAATAATTTACAAACATAATTTATATCTTTTTAAGAATACCAATATATGAAGAGTTTGGTTACAGCAAGTTAATAAAATCTTAAAGTGTGGTTAATAATTGTTAATTAGTAGACGAATAATGAGAGAGATTATTACATTTTGAAAGTAAAAACAAACAATTTAAAAAAAGGGATGACATCCCATAAATTGGGATGTCATCCCTAGCAATTTTATTCATACCTCAAACTATCCACCGGGTTCATTTGTGCTGCACGATAGGATAGTATTCCAACAGTTATTAAGGAAATAAAAATCACCAAAACGCCACTTACTAAAAATATCCACCAATCCAGATCAACACGAAAGGTGAAATTATTACTTAACCATGTATCCATTAAATAATAAGAAAGTGGTGTTGAAATAATGAATGCCAATACAACCCATTTCACAAATTCAAATGATAACATTTTAATAATTTGATTAACGGTACTTCCATGCACCTTCCGAATTCCAATTTCACGATGCCGCTGTTGGATCATAAATGAAGTCATCCCAAGCAATCCCATGCAGGCAATGATGAGGGCAAAAACTGAAAAGTAATTTATAATCGTCCCCAACCTTTCTTCCTCCTTATATTGCTGATCTACGATTTGATCAACAAATCTAAAATCAAAGGGGTCTTCAGGATATTTTTTTACCCATGCTTTTTCGATTTTTGCTATCACCTCCCTTTGATTCATTCCTGAAATTCGAATATTAATTTGTTCCATGGTCCTAAAGTAGGTAATGAATAAGGGGCCAATAGGTTGATGCAAACTTTTAAAATTAAAATCCTTTACGATACCAATTAATTTTAAACCCCAAAGTTTAATCTCATACGGATCTTCCCAACCAAATTGCTTCACAGCAGCCTCATTCATCATGTAGGTTTTTCTGATATCTGCCGAATCCGCCCATGAAAAATTACGACCACTTGCCATCTCCAAATCGAACAAATCCATAAAATCAGGGTCGCAATACAGATGACGCATTTGAACTTCCTGCCCGCTTTTATCATCATACATACCATTGGTGATCGCACCTGGAGTTCCTCGACTAAACGAAACTTTTTCAACTCCAGGTATGGCCAATAAGTCAGTTTTTAAATCCTGTGCATTCATAAAAGCATTCTCAGAACTTCTTAAATGAATGACATTTTCTTTGTTAAACCCAAGGTTTACACTTTTCACATAATTAATTTGAAGGTAGATGACGATGGTACCAACGATCATTACCATTGATATGACAAATTGAAATACCATCAATACTTTGCGGACAATAGTCCCCCCTTTGCTTTTAGTAACCTTACCTTTAATAACCTCAACCGTTTTAAATGATGTGAGTGCGAAAGCCGGGTATAAACCTGATAAAATGCCTAATAATATTGCGCCAACAATAAAGATGAAATTGTAGGGATAAGCATAAAATTCCTTCACGTGCAACTCAGCCTGTGCCAATCTATTAAATTCTGAAATGCTTAATTCGGCGAGTAAAAACCCCAGAATCAATGAAACAAAAATGAGTAAAATTGACTCAGTAAGGAATTGTCTGATTAATTTTTGCTTATAGGCACCTACAACTTTTCGTATTCCTACTTCTCGTGCCCGACTTCCAGCACGTGCAGTCGTTAAATTAATATAATTAATACATGCGATTAATAATATAAAGATGGCAATTCCTAAGAATAACATTACAAATTGCTTGTTACCATGTCTGAAATCATCAAATCCATCAAAATATAATTTTGAATAAGGAAACAAGCCCCAATTGGTGTTTCGCCCATATTGTTCCAATAAATCTTTACTCAATTTTTCCTCTAACAGAGCAATATTTGTGTTTTTATGAACCTCTACGATAGTTGGCGTAGACCAATTACCTGGATTTGTTAGAATACCGGGAGAAATATCAGAAAAACTTTCTACGGATAAAAAACACTCCACAATATAAGTTGAATTTTTTGGCAAATCTGGAATTACTGCATTAACAATAAAGTCATATTCATTACCAAGGCTTACGGTTTTACCCAATGGATTTTCATCACCAAACAACGCTTTAGACATGGTTTCGGTTATAACCATACCATTGTTTCCTTTTAGAGCTTCATCCAGGTTTCCTAAAATGACTTCACTATCGAATATTTTAAAGTAGTTTGAATCGACCAAGCCAAACTTATCCACTTTAATAAAGTGATCATCGTCAGTAAAAAACTCTGCGTCATCCCAATTAAAGGTTCGGCAAACTTGCTTTACTTCTGGGTAGCGCTCATTCACATATTCAGCGAACATTCCATTGGTAGATATGTGATTATTATTTCTCTCGTGTAGAATATAGATGTCTTCGATATTCTCGAGATGACTATCTGTTGTGAGTTCACTTGTAATGTAAAGCGAAAGCAGTATAAACAAGGCAAAAGCAATACTCAACCCAAAAAGATTTATTAATGAGAAAGTGATGTTTTTAGTAAAACTTCTTAGCGCAATTTTTATATAAGATCTAATCATATTCAATTTCTTAAATTAAGGTCTGGGGATGACATCCCAATTTATGGGATGTCATCCCTAGCAATTCTATTCGTATCTTAAACTATCCACGGGATTCATCACAGCAGCACGATAGGATTGTATACTTACCGTTAGAAGTGATACAATAACAACTGCCAATCCGCTAACAACAAATATCCACCATTCCAGTTCTACCTGAGAAATAAAATTTCTATCTAACCAGGTTTTCATAAGATAATAGGACAACGGAACAGAAATAACAAAAGCGATAAAAACCCATTTTACAAATTCGAAAGACAGCATATTAACGATTTGTTTTACAGCACCCCCATATACTCTTCGAATTCCAATTTCGCGATTGCGCTGTTGAATCATGAAGGAAGTCATCCCTAATAATCCCATACAAGCAATCATCAGTGCAAAAACAGAGAAATAGCTAACCACTTTACCAAGGCGCTCTTCGTCCTTATACTGTTTATCAATAATCTGCTCAACATACGTAAAATTAAAGGGAACCTCAGGGTATTGTTTAATCCATGATTTTTCAATTTTCTCAATAACCGTTGTTTGATTTGAACCACTTATTCGAATTGCAATTTTATCCATACCTCCCCAAAAGGGCATAAATAATGGTGCCACAGGCAGATGCAGACTTTCAAAATTAAAATCCTTCACGATACCCACGACTTTAAATCCCCAGGGCTTAATTGCAAACGGATCTTTCCATCCAAATTTTCTCACAGCTGCTTCATTAATCATACACGAACGCTCATAATCAGCATTATCTTCGCTCGAAAAGCTTCTTCCACTTGCCATTTCCAAACCCATTACCTCCACAAATTCATTATCACATTCTAAGAGTCTCATTTGAATGACTTCGCCATCAATTCTAGATGCCATACCATGCCCCACTTCACCAGGTACACCATAACAAAATGATATTTTTTCTACACCCGGGATGGTAAGTAATTCATCTTTAAAAGACTGTGCATTTTCAAAAGCTTTCTCATCATTCGTTTTCAAGCGAATGATATTTTCTTTCTGAAATCCAATACTTGAATTTTTTACATGATTTATCTGACGATAAATAACGATGGCTCCAACAATCATTATTAAAGAAATCACAAACTGAAAAACCATCAATGCTTTTCGGGCAATAATTCCTCCTCTACTTTTTGAAATTTTTCCTTTTAGAACTTCAACTGTTTTGAATGAGGTTAATGCAAATGCTGGATATAAACCAGAAATAATTCCCAACAATACTGCTCCAAGTACAAAAATGATATTTGTAGGAAAAGCATAAAACAACTTCACACGAAAATTGGTTTCTGCCAATGCGTTATATTCTCCAATTAAAAGCTCTGCCAGTAAAAAGCCGATAACGAGCGAAATAAGGATAAGCACGATTGACTCCGTTAAAAACTGCTTAATAAGTTTTTGTTTATGGGCGCCAACTACTTTTCTAATACCAACTTCCCTTGCTCGGTTTACCGCTTTGGCAGTGGTTAAGTTTATATAATTGATACAGGCAATAACGATGATAAATAAGGCTATCCCAATAAACAGAAAAATAAATTGCTTATTTCCGTGTTCTAATTCTTCTGGGATGTGTACATCACTAAAATAAAGCTCACCATAAGGTATTAAGCCAAAATTTGTTTTTCCCTCGAATTGCGCTAATAAATCTTTACTTAGTTTTTCTTCCAATGCAGGAACATTCGAATTCTCCTCCAATTCAACAAAGGTATACACTGACCGACCATTATTAGAGGTAAGAAAGCCTTTGTTCATGATTTCCATGCTTTGAATAGAAAAAAAACATTCTGCTATAAAGAAAGAGTTTTCAGGCAGATCAGGGATCACAGCATTTACCACATAATCATATTCATTATCAAGGCTCACAATTTCACCAATTGGATTTTTATCTGCAAATAAGGATTTTGCTGCAGTTTCAGTTAGTACCATCCCATTGTTTCCATCCAAAGCATGCTTAAGATTACCCAGAGTTGCTTCATTTTTAAATATCTGAAAATAGTTGGAATCAACAGCCCCAAAATGATCGAAATGAACGGTATGACCATCTTTTAGAGAAAAATCTCCATCCCATACAAACGAAACACAACTTTCTTTTACTTCAGGATAACGGTCAGAAATGTAGGATGCAAATAAGCCACTTGTAAATATGGAATGTTCGTTTCTTTCGTGTAAAGAATAAATATTCTCAAGATTCTCGATATGCTTATCTGTTGAAAGCTCGCTTGTAATATATAATGAGAGCAAAATAAACAAAGCGAAAGCTACGCTTAGTCCAAAGAGGTTAATTAATGAGAAAGTAATGTTTTTAGTAAAACTCCTTAAGGCGATTTTAATATAAGATCTGATCATTTAATAGGTTTTTGATGATACAGAAGTTAGGCAAAGCCGATGCCAAAATTTTTATGTACTGATTTACTGTGGTTTAACAAAAGTACAACACAAATTTAAAAAAATAACGTTCAGTTCCTGAACAGTTCACGTTCAGCTTATGAACATATTTTATATATTTGTTTGAATATAACTCATTTTCAATGATTAAGAATAAAGGCAAAATTTTAGCAGTTGATGATAATGAAAGCATATTGCTAACATTAAAACAATCGTTAAAGTACGAATTTCAGGAAATTGAATGCATTAAAAACCCCAATCTAATTCCACAATTAATGGAACAAAAAGAATGGGACGTTATTTTATTAGACATGAATTTCCGTACAGGCATCAACTCTGGAAATGAAGGCATTTATTGGCTACGAAAAATCAAAGAAATTTCGCCAGAAACACTCGTCATATTATTAACTGCCTATGGCGACATTCAATTAGCTGTTGAAGGCATGAAAGAAGGAGCCCATGATTTTGTAAGCAAACCCTGGGATATAGATAAATTATTGGCAACAATAAAGGCTGCAATTCGTCTTCGCGAAAGCGAAAAAAAAGTCATTTCCTTAGAACAAAATCAGGAATTTCTTTTACAACAAAATAAAAACAGTAATTATCAATTTTTAGGCTCATCACCTAAAATGATAAAAATATTTAAGACCACACAGAAGGTGGCCCCAACGGATGCAAATATTTTAATAACCGGAGAAAATGGGACGGGTAAAGAATTACTTGCTCGAGAAATCCATCGTTATAGTCAACGAAAAAATGAGCTTTTTGTGGGTGTTGATTTAGGAGCTTTGAATGAGAATTTATTTGAAAGTGAGATGTTCGGTCATAAAAAAGGGGCTTTTACTGATGCTCAATCTGATCGGATTGGTCGGTTTGAAGCAGCAACAGGTGGGAGTCTTTTTTTAGACGAAATTGGAAATTTACCACTCAATCTTCAGGCTAAATTATTAGGTGTTTTGCAAAATCGAGAGATCCAAGCATTGGGTTCAGAAAAGGCTGTAAAAATTGATATCCGATTAATATGTGCCACGAATCAAAATCTTAAAGACTTAGTATCTCAGCAGTTGTTCAGGGAAGATCTTTTGTATCGCATCAATACAATAATTATTGAAATGCCTCCCTTAAGAGAAAGAGAAGATGATATCATTCAAATTGCCAGTCATTATCTGAACGTATTTTCCAGAAAATATAATAAAGGAAAATAAAAAATGAGTAAAGAAGGTATAGATGCTTTAAATAATCATCATTGGCCAGGAAATATCAGGGAACTCAAACATTGTATGGAAAAAGCAGTTATTCTAGCTGAAAATTCAATTCTAGGACTTGAAGATTTCAGATTAGAAAAACCAGAAACCAAAGAACAATTGGATTCAAATAAATTAAGTGAAGTTGAAAAGCATACAGTAAAAAAAGTATTGGATAAGCACAAAGGAAATCTTACCAAAACAGCCAAAGAGCTTGGAATCAGCAGAACTACTTTATATTTAAAAATTGAAAAACATGGGCTTTAATCGATTCTATTTTATTCTTGTTGCTAGGATTGTACTGATTGTAATCACAGGCATTCTCCTCTCATTTTTTATTAGTCAGACAGATAAAATCATGGCTAGTTTAATTTCATTTGTATTGATTATTATTCAAACAATTACATTGATAAAATATATTAAAAAAACCAATGCAGATCTAGCTTCATTTCTCTTACGAATTCACTCAAAAGATACTGCGGTCAATTATGAGAACAGTCACCTTCTGAAAAACTTTAAAGGATTAAACATTTCATTTGAGCACATTAATCACGAATTACAACAAATAAGAATTAATAATGAGCAAAAAACACATTACTTAAATGCAATTGTAAATCATGCAAAAATTGGGATCATAGCCTTCAATGAAAATGGGAACATTGAATTATTTAACCCTGAAGCATCACGAATTTTGCAATGTGAAGATTTCAAGTTCATGAATACTTTGGAAGAAAAATTTCCTGATTTTCATCACGCCATTACAAATACTTCCAACGATAAAACCCACATTATAAAATTAAATTTAATTACAGAAATAATAAATCTCACCATCAAAAAAACAATCATTAAAATAGGAGTGAAAAGTATTCATATTATTTCATTTCAAAATATTCGAAGAGAATTAGATCACAATGAATTGGAATCTTGGCAAAAATTAATTCAGGTTTTAAATCATGAGTTAATGAATTCATTAACTCCTATTACTACTCTTTCGAAAACTACAAAAAGATATATCCACAAAGATGGGGTTGTAAAAAAGGCCTCTGAATTAAGCGATGAAATTGTGAATGATATTGCGATAAATACGGATATTATTGAGGAAAGAGGAAAAGGTCTTATTGATTTTATCAATGTATATAAAGACATTAGTAAAAGCCCAAAATTGAATTTATCAACATTTAATGTAGCCGGTAGCATTCAAAAAGTTCAAAAATTTTATCAACAAAATTTTAACGATCAACAAATTAGATTTGAACAGGAAGTCCCCAATAATCTTGAGCTCAAAGCTGATGAAGCTCTGCTTGAACAATTACTTATCAATCTCATTAAAAACTCTATAGAAGCTCTTAAAGAGAACACAAAAGCGCATATAAAAGTGAAAGGATTTCTATCAAAAGATGGAGATATTGTAATCCAAATAGAGGATAATGGAATTGGCATCCCTGAAAGTGAAATAGACAAAATTTTCACCCCATTTTACTCTACTAAAGAAAATGGTTCAGGTATCGGTCTAAGCTTATCCAAACAAATTATGCATTTACATAAAGGAAGTATTTCTGTGATTTCAAATCCAAACAAAAACACTTCCTTTATACTACGGTTTTAAATAATTACTCGTATTTCAAACTTTCAATGGGGTTTCGAGCGGCTGCTCTAATGGTTTGAAAACTGACTGTAATCAATGCAATTATCAATGAAACCACAGCACCTATCACAAAATAATACCAAGATAAATCAATACTATAAGAAAAGTTTTGGATCCAATCCGACATAAAATAATAAGTGATTGGCCATGCAATTGCGTTTGCAATTAGCACCCATTTTAAAAATTCGACATTGAGTAATCGGACAATGCTTGTTATCGATGCCCCATTTACTTTTCGAATTCCAATTTCTTTAGTCCGTATTTCAGTTAAGAAAGAAGCTAAGCCAAACAATCCAATACAAGCTACAAATATGGCTATAATAGAAAAAACAGTAAATAATTTGCCCATTTTTAAATAGGAGCTATAGCTTCTTTCAAAACGTTCTTCTAAAGAAGAATGATCAAAAGGCATTTGTGGAACTAACTCATTCCACTTATTCCGAACTTGTTCCATTTGCTGTGAAGAGCTTGCATCATTTAAATTGAGGATTAATTTACTGGTAGCTGATGGTCGATAATGAATAAGTAAAGGTCCAATTTTATCCAATAATGAGGTATAATGGAAATCTTTAACAACGCCAATAACTTTATACTTTATTGGATTTTCGCGACTAACCGTTTGTATTGTTTTTCCGATAGGATCGCTCCACTCCATTTGTTTTTGAAGTGTTTGATTTATGACCACCGCTAAAGAATCAGTTCCATATTCTCGTGAGAAACCTCTACCCTCCACAAACTCCATTTTAAAAAGATCAAAAAAGTCATCGTCCGTAGTGATATTATACATTATGATCGGTGTACCTGGATCTTTTCCTTCAGGGAGATAACCTCTACCACCTATATTTGTTCCCGGATAACCACTCGCAATACAAATATTTTCAACTGAAGAAAGATTCGAAAACTCACTTTTTAATGTTTCAATTTTCGAAATTAGATTTTGATTACGGAGATTTAAAACCACTTTATTCTCTTTTTCAAAGCCCAAATCTTTACTGTTCATATAATCGAGCTGACTATAAATTACAGTCGTACAAATAATTAAAATGGTAGCTATTGAAAACTGTAAAACCACTAATATATTTCGAACATAGGATTTCTTCTTCCCAACAACAACACCCCCTTTTAAGGCTGTGATTGGTTTAAATGACGAAAGATAAAAGGCAGGATAGCTACCAGCCAATAATCCAACAAGCAGTGTTAAAATCAAAAAGAAAAGTAAAATAATAAATAGATTGCTATAGATATCGAGTGAACCATCGGTAAGCACTAACTCACTGAAATTAGGCAAAGCTAACTTAACAATCAGAACAGAAATCAG
>JAOZUV010000325.1:0-3140 GCA_029938505.1 Bacteroidales bacterium
TTTAATGATTTTAATCCTGTATTTACCAAAGATGGTGAACACCTTTTATTTATTTCTAACAGAATATTTAGTCCAACTTATTGCGATCTTGAATGGGAATTAGTCTATAAAGATATTGCAGGTATTTTCTCTCTTACATTGAAAAATAACGGGGAATCTATTCTTCCATTGAAAAGTGATGAAGAAAATGTTTCAAAAAAAGCAGGTGCTAAAAATACTAATTCAGGTATCGATTTTGAAGGCTTGGCTCAACGAATTGAAGCTTTACCTATTGGAAATGGAAACTTTAGAGATTTAACGGTAAACAAATCAAGTGTCTTTTATTTAAATGCTGAAGATGGTGATTTTAATAGAATGGATTATCGTGCACTTCCTCCCAGAGACTTATTTGCATACAATTTTGCTTCTAAAAAAGAACATATTGTAATTAAAGGTGTAAACGCTTATAAATTATCCAATGATGGTTCGAGTATTGTTTATAGCAAAAGGAGACAAATTGGAATTATTCCTTCAAAATCGAAAGTAAGTAAAGGACATAATCTTAATGTATCTCAGCTAAAAATGAGGATTGATCCAAAAACTGAATGGAAAGCTATCTTTAATGAAGCATGGCGTATGGAACGTGATTTTTATTATGAAGCTGGTATGCATGGATTGGATTGGGATAAAATGAAAATTAAATATGGTCAATTGATTGAATTTGCTACTTGTCGTGAGGATGTAAAATATATTATTGGAGAATTAATAGGTGAGCTAAACACATCTCATACCTATGTTATGGGAGGTGCAAATGCCAGAAATGCTAGCAGAGTTAGTGTTGGAGTTTTAGGTGTAGATTGGATAATTGATAAAAAGAATAATCGCTATCAATTCAAAAAAATATATACTGAAAGAGATTGGTCACGTAATGTTTATCCACCACTTGCCAAACCAGGTTTGAACGTTTTGGAAGGTGAATATCTTTTAGCTGTTAATGGTGTTGAGGTGAAAGCTGATCAAAATGTTTATTCTTTCTTTGTTGATCTTGCCGGAAAACAAACACAGTTATTAATTAATAGCACTCCTAATATGGAAGGAGCTCGTGAAGTAACGGTTATACCTGCACGTAGTGAAAACAGAATGCGTTATATTGATTGGTTGGAATCAAACAGAAAAACTGTTGATAAAGCATCAAATGGTAAAATTGGATATATTTATTTTCCTGATACTTATAATGGTTCAGCCACTGATTTTCCACGTTATTTCTATTCACAAACCAAAAAAGAAGGTTTAATTATTGATGGTCGTTTTAATGGTGGAGGATTGGATCCTGAAATTTTCTTCCAGCGTTTATTGAAAAAACCTCACGGTTATTGGACCAGACGTTATTCAGCAGATCAGCCGATTCCTGCATTGGCAGTGACTGCACATATGGCTTGTATCACTAACAGATATGCTGGCTCAGGTGGAGATGAGTTGCCTTACGAATTCCAATTTAATAAAATGGGTCCTGTGATTGGTACTCGTACTTGGGGTGGATTAGTAGGTGTTTCTATGTTCCTCCAGTTGCTTGATGGTAGCGGACTTACTGCACCTGATTATCGGATTTATAACGAAGAAGGAGATTGGATTGTTGAAAATGAAGGGGTAACTCCAGATATTATTTTGGAACAAAAATCTACGGATTTGGCAAAAGGTTACGATACTCAATTAATGAAAGCTGTTGAGGTTCTATTGAAAAAAATCAAAGATGAGCCTTATGTATTCCCAACACATAAACCTTATAAAATTGATCGCTAATTTTTAATCCTACCCAATTTTAGGTAGGATTGAAGGATATTTAGAAAAGCCCTCTTGTAACGCAAGGGGGCTTTTCTAAATTATTATTAATTCTAAGGGTATTAGTTTTTACGTTTAATTAGCTCTTTTCCTTCTTGTGTTTTAAGCTCTCTTTTCTTTTGTCTTATGGCTTTTTTCTTTTCCCTTTTGCTAGGAGCTTTCTCAATCATCTTTTTATTGATAGAATTAGATAATCCCTCAGTGTTTTCAACCGGAGTATAAAGCCCTGTTTTTGTAGATGAGATAATAAATCCGTTTTTAGTTGTATTTAATCGAGCCTCACCCTCAAAGCTTCTTTTGAGTGTTATAGCTTTTCCTTCATAATTTTCGGAATAGAAGGCTCCAGGCCAACCGTAATATCTCCCATTCTGATCTTCTTCAGGAAAGCATATAGGAAATAAGACAAATCCTTTCATTCGGTTTTTTAGTTTTATAAATTTGGTGTTAACCTCCCAGTTATTTAAGTAATCTGTTATTAAAGTAAGTGTAATATAATTAGGTATGTCACCTACAATGGTAAAACCAAATCCAGTATCTGAAGCACGAATTCCTGTAGAAGCCAATTCATCTTCATAAGTACAAAGCAAAATATTATTTTCTATGCTGGCATTTTTAAACCTTAATACTGGAACGCCACCATAAGCACCTCCAGCTCCCTCTATCATATTGGTTTCATAAAAGGTTAATGGAAATTTAAACTCAAGCATGCAGGGGCAAATTATTTCCTGTTGATATTCGTTTTGTGAAAAAAGGGGAAAACTAAATAGGAATCCTACTAAAATAAATAGTAACTTTTTCATAGCAGCGTTTTTTATGGGTTGATACTCAAAGTTATGAAAATAACTTTCTAAATACTAATCCGCAAGATTCAAGATGTTGGATACTAAACTTGGTGCAAGATGATGGCTTTTCTAATCTTTTTGAATTTGAAATTCTTTATCCTTGTCTCCGTGTATTGGAACTCCTGCGTTCTTGTGCTCTGTTATTCCTGCCGCCATAGCTGGGTTTTTTAGACCATGACTGTTGTCGTTTGTTTTTGCTTCCGTCAGATGGATTTGCTGAGCGTGATTGACTTTTTGGCTTTTGTGGCCTTGGTGGGCGTTTAGTTGGTTTATCAGTACCGTCATCAGGAAATGGGTGATCTTTTACAACGGGAAGTGTTTGACCAATCAACTTCTGGATGTCTCGTAAATAGGCTTTTTCCTCCATATCACAAAAGGATAGGGCAATTCCGCTGGCTCCTGCACGGCCTGTTCGGCCAATACGGTGAACGTAGGTTTCGGGAATATTTGGCAGGTCGTAATTAATTACATGCGATATTT
>JAOZUV010000325.1:3150-3445 GCA_029938505.1 Bacteroidales bacterium
TGTCGTGCACCTTGCGATTTATTACCATGAATGGCAACAGACTTGATACCCGCCTTATCCAGTATCTTAACAATCTTATTCGCACCGTGTTTGGTACGCGAAAAGACCAAAGCTGAATCAATGGACTCTGTTTTTAGTAAGTGTGCCAGTAATTTTGGTTTACCTTTTTTGCCTACGAAATAAACGGAATGCTCCACTTTTTCAGCGGTGGTTTGCTTAGGACTTACGCTTACTTTTGCAGGATTACCAAGTATTTTGCGAGACAGAGAAACAATATCCGGCGGCATGGTTGCCG
>JAOZUV010000326.1 GCA_029938505.1 Bacteroidales bacterium
AATCAGAAATTATAGCTATGTTTTCAAAAGAAGACTTACATCAATTATTCGACTCCTTCAATAAACTAAAAGTTATTATTGTTGGGGATATCATGGTTGACTCCTATATTTGGGGCAGCGTTGATCGAATCTCCCCCGAAGCCCCTGTCCCCATTGTTATGGTGAAGGAAAGAGGCAATCGTTTAGGAGGCGCAGCTAATGTTGCGGTGAATATAAAAGCTTTGGGTGCAGAACCCATCATTTGTTCAGTCATTGGCAAAGATGTTAAGGGTAAAGAACTAATTGAATTAATGAAAAACGACAATATGCCTACACACGGCATTGTTAAAAGCAAAAACAGACCTACAACCACAAAATTCAGAGTAATTGGGAATAATGTTCAAATGTTGAGAGTAGATGAAGAAATTACAGATAACCTCAATAATTCCGAAGAAGATCAATTGATTAAAATTATTTCCGGAATTTTAGAAGCTGAACAAATTGACGCCATCATTTTTCAAGATTATAATAAAGGAATCCTTACCAAAAAAATTATTTCAGAAATTACAAAATTGGCAAATCAACATCAGGTGATTACCGCAGTTGATCCAAAGAAAAAGAATTTTGAGGAATTTAAAGACGTCACCTTTTTTAAACCTAATTTGAAAGAATTACGCGAAGGGATTCAAGCCGATGTAGATCCTACTAATAAACAAAGCCTTGAAAAAGCAGCTTTAGCTTTACATGAAAAATTAAATGCCCGCATTATCATGACCACTTTATCAGAATACGGTGTTTTTATTAGTGTAAAAGATAATGGAGGTAATTTCTCAGCACTTAGTTTACCTGCCCATGTTCGATCAATTGCTGATGTATCGGGTGCTGGAGATACCGTTATTGCTGTTGCAACGCTTTGCATAGCACTGAAAAAAGAGCCCGAATTTATTGCCTCAATTTCTAATCTTGCTGGTGGTTTAGTATGCGAATATGTAGGCGTTGTTCCCATCAAAAAAGAAAAATTATTAGAAGAGAGTCAAAAACTATATACTAAATAAGCAAATCAATGCAGGTACGAACAGGGGAAGGGAAAAAAGAGAAAGTTCGAAATATGTTTAATAATATTTCGGGACATTATGACTTCCTGAACCATTTTCTTTCGATGGGTGTCGATATTCTTTGGAGGAAAAAGATGATTCGAAAAATGGGTGAATTTCAGCCCAAAATCATCCTTGATGTTGCTACTGGAACGGGAGATCTTGCCATCGAAGCATTGAAATTAAAACCCGAGAAAGTGGTTGGCCTCGACATATCTGATGGCATGTTAGAAATTGGGCAAAAGAAATTAAAAAAACGCAAACTCGACTCATTCATCAAGCTCCAGTTAGGCGATAGTGAAAATATGCCTTTCAAAGATGAAGAATTTGATGCAAGCATGGTGGCTTTTGGAGTACGTAATTTTGAAACTCTTGATAAAGGCTTAGCAGAAATGCACCGTACCTTAAAAAATGATGGACGAATTTGGGTGCTTGAATTTTCAAAACCCAAACATTTCCCCATAAAACAATTGTATAATTTTTATTTCAAAAACATACTCCCATTGATTGGCAAAATAATTTCTAAAGATCAATCTGCCTATACCTATTTACCTGATTCTGTGAAAGAGTTCCCATCGGGAGAGGAGTTTCTGGAGCATCTGAAAGCGGTGGGATTTAAAGAACTAAAATTATTTTCACTAAGTTTTGGAATTGCAACAATTTATTGCGGGAAAAAATAAATTATAATTACATTCGTTATCCATTAAAACAAAAATTCAATTGTTGAAACTTAAGCATACTTTTATATCTACTTTGTTTGGCACTTTGCTATTGTTTTCAATAAGCATGCAAGCTCAAAAAAGGAGACTGAATCTTCAGGAACACGACCAAAATCGTTATCATTTCGGATTTTTTGTAGCTTTAAATCAAATGAATTTCAGCATTAAAACCAATGAAGACATTTTTGGGAGTATTCTTGATTATGATTTAAACGAATATCGAGATTTTGTAAGTGTAGATAATATCCTTTTTTATGGAGTTCATAGTTTGCCAAGCACTGGTTTTACCCTCGGTATAATTGGGAATTTGAAAATTACTCCCAATTTTGATTTGCGTTTTGTACCCTCTTTGTCTTTCGGTGAGCGAATCTTAAATTATACATTTAAGACGATTACTTTTGGAATAGAGCCAGAATTAGTCAATATTTCAAAGCATTTCATTTCAACCAATGTCGATTTACCATTCTATCTCAAATACAAATCAAAACGAGTTGGAAACTTCAGAGCTTATCTTTTAAGTGGTGTAAAATTCTCGATTGATATGGCTGCTAATTCAGATAAAAACAAAAATGAGAATGGAGATTTTCTAAGACTTAAAACAAGTGATATTGCTTTCGAAGCAGGTGTTGGAGTTGATTACTATTTCGATTTTTTCAAATTCAGTGTAGAAATGAAAATGGGTTATGGCTTTAACAATATCCTTGCCACAGAAAATAATGTTTTTGCAGATGGAATAAAAAGCATCCATTCAAAAACATTTCAAATATCTCTTACCTTTGAATAAAATAAGTTGATTATTATGAATACAGATAGTAAAGAAGAATTATACAAACAGCTTGTAGACAAAGCTTGTTTAAAACAAGATGTATATCAAAACACCTTAAAAACCTTTAATCTTTTCAAAGAAGGGATTGTAAGTGTTGAAAAGGATTTTCATAAAACAATTAAAAAAACCAAACATAACATTCCGTTTGAACACCGTAATCGGGGCGACTTTGAAGTTGAACTAAAGTTTGCTGGAGATGTTTTAATTTTTATGATGCACACCAATGTTTTTGAAATTCCAAGAGATCATTTTGTGAATAAGTCCTCTTATGTGAAAGAAGATAAAGACCGTGCTTATTGCGGAATTATAAATATCTATAATTTTTTAGGAGACTCATTCAAATATAATCGGGTGAATGATAGCGGCTATTTAATCGGTCGAATATTCATTAATAAAGACATGCACTATTTTATTGAAGGAAAAAAAGAAGTGGGGGCGCTTTATAATAATTTTGTTACTTCTGAAATGAATGAGCAAGAAGCTTGCAAAATTGTTGAGTCAGCCATTAAATTTACCATAAACTTCGATTTATTAACACCTCCTTACGAAGCCGTAAAAGAAGTTACTGTGTATGAATTTTTAAGCAAACTCGACTCAATAACCTTAAAAACAGGAAAAAGGCTAGGCTTTCAATTTCAAGCTGATCCCAACGAAACAAAATAAATTAAAAATAATCCCAAAATCTTTCATTTTTATTTTGCGGAATTAAAAAAAGTACTATTTTTGCACACGCAAAACGAACGGTCCGTTCGTCTAGTCAGGTCAGGACGCCAGGTTTTCATCCTGGTAACACGGGTTCGAATCCCGTACGGA
>JAOZUV010000327.1 GCA_029938505.1 Bacteroidales bacterium
AAACACAGCAAGTGTGCCTTAAAAGCACACATAAAAAAAAATTTAGATTAAATTTAAATAAGTACTCTAATAATAATAATATGTAGTTATAGGAATAGATAAGCCTACAGAATTAATTCGTTTTGATTTTCATTTATTTAGAATTTATATAAATTATTTTGATGGGATATGATTTATATAAACTGCTTATATTTGCATTATCAATTCATCAAATATTAACAAAAAAAAATTAAAATCATGGCTTACAAAATAACTGATGATTGTACCGCTTGTGGTACTTGTATTGACGAATGTCCAGTAGACGCAATTGCAGAAGGTGATATCTATGTAATTGATCCTGATGTATGCACTGACTGTGGTTCTTGTGCTGACGTTTGTCCGGTTGAAGCGATCGAACCAGAATAAAGAATTTCTATAAAGTAATTCATAATGATGTAAAAGTTAGTCGATATTCGGCTGACTTTTTTTTATTTTTCTTATTGTGAAATAATTAACTATATTTCTGTAAATAAGCTATTTAAATTATTTGTAATTTTGCTTATTAAGACTAAAGAAAAATAATAAATGGATACCTTTTCCTACTTAAATACAATTGATCCTGAAATTATTGAGGATTTTTACCAAAAATTTCAAAACGATCCTAATTCCGTTGATGAAAGTTGGAAACTATTTTTTGAAGGTTATGAATTTTCAAGAACCAATTATTCACAATCTGACAAAGATGTTCGGGTTTATCCCGACGAGTTTAAGGTTATTAACCTTATTAATGCCTTTCGCCAACGTGGACACCTTTTTACAGAAACCAATCCTGTACGTAAACGCCGATCATACTCTCCAACTCTCGATATTGAAAACTATGGCTTAACCAATGCAGATCAAGACAAACTTTTTCAGGCTGGTACAGAATTGGGTATCGGACGAAGTAGTTTAAAAGATATAGTTTCTCACCTAAAAGAAACCTATTGTAAATCTGTTGGGACTGAATACGAATATATCCGCAATACTGAAACTGTTAAGTGGATACAGAACCGAATAGAGTCAAGTAGAAATACGTACCCTTTCACTCTTGAAGACAAACATTATATTCTACGAAAACTTGGACGAGCTGTCTTTTTTGAAAAATTTGTACACAAAAGATTCCCAGGTCAAAAACGTTTTTCACTAGAGGGGGCAGAATCTCTTATCCCTGCTTTAGACGCTATAATGGAACAAGGTGCTGATTTAGGAAATGATGAATTCGTGATTGGAATGGCTCATCGGGGGCGATTAAATGTTTTAGCCAATATTTTGCGAAAACCTTTCGGAGATATATTTAGTGAATTTGGAGGTAAAGAGTTCGATGATGAATATTTATTAGGAGATGTAAAATACCATTTAGGGTATTCTGCAACACGGAAAACAACTAAAGGGAAAGAGATTAAATTAACATTGAGTCCAAACC
This sequence comes from Bacteroidales bacterium, assembly GCA_029938505.1. The sequence goes on from JAOZUV010000327.1 coordinate 1,442, forward strand.
CCTCACATTTAGAAGCTGTTAACCCCGTTGTTGAAGGAATTGTGCGTGCAAAAATTGATCATGAATATGAGGGAGATGTCAATAAAATAACTCCAATACTTATTCATGGAGATGCATCTATAGCCGGACAAGGAGTGACTTATGAAGTTATTCAAATGTCGGAGCTTAAAGGATATCAGGCAGGAGGAACTATTCATTTAGTCATTAATAATCAGGTTGGATTCACTACCGATTATTTGGATGGAAGAACAAGTACGTATTGTACCGATTTAGCAAAAACGATACAAGCACCCGTATTCCATGTAAATGGCGATGATGTTGAAGCTGTTGTTTATGCTGTACTTTTTGCTATTAAATACCGACAAAAGTTTCATAAAGATGTTTTTGTAGATCTTTTATGCTATCGCAAATATGGCCATAATGAAGGTGATGAACCTCGTTTTACACAACCACTTCTTTATAAGGAAATAGCAAAACATGCCAATCCCTACAAAATCTATAAAAAAACACTTCTCAATCAAGGAGAAATTAGCGAAGAAGAAATTATCGCAAAAGAAACAAAACGAAATTTAAAACTAGAAAAGAGTTTTGAAGCCTCTAAAAAGATTGAGAAAACGCATATCTCATTTTTCCTTGAAGAAACATGGAAAGATATCCGAAAAGCAGTAAATGAAGATTTTGATTATTCGCCTGATACAAGTTTAGAAAAAGAAAGTTTATTTTTAATTGGAGATAAAATCACAGATTTTCCTGAAAACATTAAACTCTTCCGTAAAACTGCCAAGCTTTTAGAAACTCGTAAGAAAATGATCTTGGATGGAAAATCCATAGACTGGGCCATGGGTGAACAATTGGCCTATGGAAGTTTATTAGCTGAAGGCATTCCAATCCGCTTAAGTGGGCAGGATGTTGCTCGTGGAACTTTTTCGCATCGTCATGCAGTATTACGATTGGAAAATTCGGAAGAAGAATACACTCCTTTGAATCACATTAGTAAAAATCAGGAAAAAATAGAAATCTATAATTCACCTTTATCTGAATATGGTGTTTTAGGCTTTGATTACGGTTATTCATTAACTACCCCAAATAGTTTAACCATTTGGGAAGCACAATTTGGTGACTTCAATAATGGGGCTCAAATTATCATTGATCAATTTTTAAGCAGTGCTGAAGATAAGTGGAATGTGATGAATGATCTGGTAATGTATCTTCCTCACGGATATGAAGGCCAAGGCCCAGAACATTCCAGTGCAAGACTCGAACGTTTTCTAATTTTATGCGCTGAAAACAATATGCAAATAGCGAATATCACAAGCCCTGCTAATTTATTTCATGTACTTCGCCGACAATTAAAAAGAGATATCCGTAAGCCTCTCATAATATTCACTCCTAAAAGTTTGCTCCGTCATCCAAAATGCATTTCATCTATCGATGAGTTTAGCAAGGGTGGCTTTAAAGAAGTAATAGATGATCATACTGCTGATCCTTTAAAGACCAAAAAATTAATTTTATGTAGTGGCAAAATTTATTACGAATTGCTCAAAGAAAAAGAAAAAACCAATAATGAAGATATTGCCATCATTCGTTTGGAACAAATTTATCCGTTGCCCATTAAACAGCTTAAATCGATCATTGAAAAGTATGAAAATACTGAAACTTATTTATGGGTACAAGAAGAACCGATAAATATGGGTGCTTGGACATTCATGCATCATAATTTTAAACAAATGCCTTTGAAGGTGATTGCACGACCGGCAAGTGGTTCTCCTGCAACGGGATCCAGTAAATTCCACCAATTGAGTCAGCAAAAAATCATTGACAAAGCATTTCAAAAATGTGATTGTCCAAAACTGAATGAAGAATGCGCCATGGTTTGCATTGGAAACAAATGGAAAACATTTGAAGATCAAGTAATATCCATGAAAAATAAAAATATTAATAGCAAAACATTTTCAGCTAATAAAAAGCTATAATACAAAATCATTCA
>JAOZUV010000328.1:0-560 GCA_029938505.1 Bacteroidales bacterium
GTTAATCAATAACAATTATCTGCCCTTTTCAAATAATTGGTTCGGGGAAAAGCTTTAAGAATTTTTGGGGTAAAGGTGCAATTATCTTCATCGATTCATTTGTAAAAGGATGTATAAATGACAAGGATGATGAATGTAGGTAAAGTCCTTTTCCTTTTAGTGCTAAACCTTCTTTCCCATATTTTAAATCCCCAAATATGGGATTTCCCATTTCTGAGAGATGAATTCTCAGTTGATGTCTTCTGCCAGTTGAGGGCTTAAGTTGGGTGAGATTTAAGAATTCATATTTTGGAGATTGGATGGTTTTCATTATTTGAAATTCAGTCTTCGCTTCTTTGTCTTCAATGGGTGTATGGGTAATACCATGATCTTTCATTGAGCCAATAGTAACAGCGGTATAGATTTTTTCAATTTTTCGTTCTTCAAATAATTTATTCAGAAACATCACTGCTTGGGCTGTTTTAGCAATTAATAAAGCGCCACTGGTAGGATAATCTAAACGATGAACTGGTTCAGGACGTTGCAATGCATCTTCTTTTATGCTCTTTCTTAGATTTGTT
>JAOZUV010000328.1:570-3424 GCA_029938505.1 Bacteroidales bacterium
TTTCCGCTTACCACAATCCCACAGGGTTTATTCACAATAGCCAGATATTCATCTTCATAGATAAGATCAATATCAATAGGAATGCTTGGTTTGACTTTTTGTATTTTGGATTGATAAATTTCAATGATTTCTCCACCCTTGATGTAATCACCTGTAAATCCGATGTCGCCATTTACTTTCACTAAACCTTTTTTGATGGCATTTTTCATCGCTTTGCGAGAGTGTATTGTTTTAAAAATACCCTCCTTGAAAAAATCAGAAAGTCTTACTCTACCTATTTCTGGCACAGTATAGCTTTCTAGCTTTATGAATTCATCTTCAAATTTCATTAATTCAAAATTTCAATTTAATTAATTAGTTTTTTGTTTCTTTTTAATAATTGAATGAAAAAAAAGCTAATTGTTAGAATAGCGATAAAAATTAGCATGGCTTGAATTTCGGCCCATGCCAGATTTGTTAGGAACCAAATAATTATTATAGCAGATAATATAGGTATTGTGTAGCCTCCTGGTGTTTGATAGTTGTCATCTGTTTTGTCGTGTTTAATCCTGAACTTGATAGCCGACAACACAACTCCAAAATAAATCAATAAATAGGATGCACTGGACAGGATGGCCAATTGTTTAAATTCTCCTATGCTGGCAAATATAAATCCTAAGGCAGCATAAATAATTATTGAAATACTTGGAGTGGCATATTTTGTATGAATATGAGCCAATTTTTTTAGGGGAATTATATTATCGCGTGCAGCAGCAAATAATACTCTGGGCATATTTAAGGTCATGCCACTTAAATTCCCGAACATTGAAAACGAAGCCCCGACTATTATAATAGAGGCACCTATTGGTCCAATCATACGCATGGCAACTTCAGCTAGTGGAGCACCTCTGAAGTTTAATAAATCAGTGCCAAGAACTCCTTGAGCTGTAACTTGAATAGCGATATAAAGAATAACGACTATGAATATGCTTAGAACGATTCCTTTTGGAATAGTTTTTCGAGGATTTTTGATTTCGCCGCCTACATTTAAGGCTGTTTCTGCCCCCACAAAAGCAAATAGTAAAATCAATGACATTTCACCCAAATCTATCACTGTTGGAGTAAAAGTCCATTCAAGATTCGTGGGTTTTATATATATCCAACCAAATACGATGATCAATAATAATGGACTTAATTTAAGGATGGTAATGAATTTAACCAATGACATTGCTTTACTTATGCCTTTTACGTTAATGTAAGCCAATCCCCCAAAGATGATAAAGAATAATAATATCCGTACCCATTGCAATGTAAAAAATGGGAAGAAATAAGCAAGGGTGCTTGCTAATCCATTAGCTACTGCTGCATTGGCCATCACAGCTGCTCCGAAGATAAAAATATTGGTAGTCAGAAAACCGGCATATTCACCAAAGGCTTCTTCAATATATGAGTAAGCTCCACCTGTTTTTGTAATCCGTGTACCAAGTTCAACAAAGCTGAGCATAATAAACATCATTAGAATACCACAAATAGCAAATGCCAGTATACTTGCTGTACCCAATCGTTCGAAAACAATGACGGGCAATAAAAATATACCAGCACCTACAATGATATTAATGGAGTTGGAAACCAAGCCCCAAATTCCAATCTCTCTTTTCAAGCCTTCATTCTCAATCATAATCTTTTAAATTATTAATTAAAAGCAAGGTAGCATAAGAAATGTAGAATGTAAAATGTAAAAGAAAAAATGTAGAGATTATTTAAAATTTTCCACATTCTCGGTTTTCAATTTTTTAGGAACTAGTCCCATCTAAATCTGTTTATGGTACAGATAATTCATCCTTAACATTTGGGATTGCAGACGATGTAATGATTGTGTAAATTTCTTGAATTGAAATATTATTTTTTTCTCCAATTTCTAAAAGAGTTTCATCCGGGCTATTGAAAGTAATATTGTTTGTTTTGAGTTTTTGTTCGATTAATTCAATGTTGCTATTGTTTATTTGCTTTGATAGATCATTTAATGTGAGTAACTCAACTTGCTCAACAGGAGGTAAATTGTTTTTATCTTCCCAGGAGTCTGTAAGATAATTACTGAAATCCATAACGGAATTAAATGGTGGTATAGAAAAAATAATTGCCATGAAAATTAAAACGGAAAACAAGCTAGCACTATAAAATTCAATTTTCCGGTGTAAACCCTTTTTGGTTTTATTTTTTAAATAGGACCAAAATGATTTCCAATTGATAAAAAATAAATGAAGTATTGAGAATACTACGAATACAAATGAAAACACAGTATGAATGGCTTCCCAGTCTTTTTTACTCAAAGCAATCAAGTGCCAATCTATCCAGCGTGCTACCCGACCAACAGGAGCTAAATATAAAATGATGCCGGTTATTAAAATAATCAGAAATGAATAAAATAAGCCCATGCTTATAAATGCTTTCCAACTGAATTTCTCTTTCGTTTTCCCCATTATGTTCGTCAATTATTATGGACTCGAAATTACGGTTTTTTACTCAGTCTTTTCTTTTTTTGTGGAGAGTTTTTCAATAAGAATAACGACTAAATATGTGAAGGTTATGAAATGATTAATAGGCTTATTATCTTTTTCATGAATTTAATAGTTTATTCAAGTAAGGTGTTTAATATATTATTTTCCAGATCAATGTGGCATGCATAGACTATTTTATCAGTGTAACCAATTAAAATTCTCGTTAAATCAGTCAAACTATAAACGTAAATATAAATCCCACTACCAATATCTTCATCAGGCTTTCCAAATGTGTCAACAAGAGCGTTGTAATCCATTTTCTTTTTTAAACTTGCTTGAAATTCCTTAAAAGTCAATTGATTTTTATTTGATTGAGT
>JAOZUV010000032.1:0-4654 GCA_029938505.1 Bacteroidales bacterium
GGTTCTTTTTTAATACTAGCTTACCAGCCTCGATCTTTGAGATATCCAATAAATCATTTACCAGATTTAAAAGTGATTTTGATGAATCTTTTATGATTTCAAGAAAGCTGGATTGATTGCTATTAAGTACCTCTTTAATTTCATCCTGTAATATCTCGGCAAAACTTAAAATATTTCCCAATGGATTTCGAAGGTCATGTGCTGCAATGCCTAAAAATTGATTTTTTTCTTCATTTAACAGTTCTAATTCTGAGTTTTTTTTCTCAAGATTTTCTTTTAGTTTATTTAATTCAAGATTAGCTTCAAGTAATTCATTGTTTTTATTTACTGCATTCTCGTATGTAGAAAGCAGTAAGTCAACAATTTGCATTCTATCGGAGGTGATAAGGTGTCTATTACCTGCAAAAAATATTTCAAGTCCAATATTTGAGATCGAAGTTGAGCGCATCCGGCAATTTATCAGCAGATGGTTGACTCTGGAAAGCAAAAACTCATCTGAGAAAGGTTTTGGAATAAAATTATCTGCCCCTACATTTAATCCTTTTATGACGTCGCTGGGGTCCGTTAATGCTGTTAGTAGGATGATCGGTATATTGCGAAAATTTTTATCATTCTTGATTTTTCCGCAAAGTTCATATCCGTCCATTTCAGGCATTATAATGTCGCTGATTATTATATCAATGGAGTTTTTGCTTAAAACATCAAGTGCCTTTAGCCCATTTTCAGCAGTATATGCCTTGAATCCTTTGTTTTCAAGAATATACATGAGGTGTGCTAATTGTGTTTTGCTGTCTTCAACGATCAAAATCGAAGCATCTTTTATTTCAATATCTTTACTTTGAAATGATTGAGTCTTAATTATATTGTTTTCCTCTTTTTTCATAATAGATGCTCTATTTATTTAATTGGATAAGTTTTCTAACTATTTCTGATGGTGGTAAAATATATTTATGGGCGTTTAATTTTTGAGCTTCAGCAGGCATCCCAAATACTACTGATGTTTCTTCATCTTGTATGATTGTAAGTGAGCCTCGTTCTTTCATCATTCGCAACTCTTCTGCTCCATCTTTTCCCATACCGGAAAGTAAAATACCAATGGCCGAAGAACCAAAATATTTTCCTACTGACCTGAACAGATGAGAAACCGATGGGCGAATATTGGATAAAGGAATATTTTCAATAAGCTTGAAACAGGATTGTTGGTCTATGCTCAGATGCATTTCAGCAGGTGCAAAATATATATTTCCGGGAATGGGTTTTTCACTTTGCTTGGCAATATTAATAGGAAGTTTTGATGATTTATTTAGCCAAACAATCATTCCTTCCAAAAATCCCTCAGGAATATGCTGGACGACTACAATTGGAATTTTAAAAGTAGTGGGCAAATTTGAAAATATATTTTGTAATATTTGTGGTCCTCCCGTTGAAACTCCTATAGCTACTAATTTATAATTGGTGTTGTTTTCATCAACAGAAACGCTTACTTCATTAGTTTCACTATGTTTTTTTTGTAAATATTTTGATCGACGGGTTACAACTTTTACTTCTGACATTAGTTTGATAGTTTTTATCAAGTCGTTCTTCAGTTTTGAATATTGAGGATGTTGGATACCCATAGGTTTTGCCATGATGGAAAGGGCTCCGGCTTCCAAAGCGGCAAAGGTTTGATTTACCTCGTTAATATCAAAACTTGAAGAAACTAAAACAATGGGAGTAGGATTTTCTTGCATGATAATTCTAGTGGCTTCTAAACCGTTCATCTTAGGCATTTCGATATCCATTGTAATAATATCAGGCTTCTTTTTTTTAACTAAATCTATAGCCTCATAACCATTGCTGGCTGTGCCAACTACATGAAGTTCAGGATCGGAAGAAAAAAGATAAACCAAATAATCTCTGACCACAGGAGAATCTTCAACAACTAAAATTTTTATATATTTATTCATTTTTCTATATGCTTTTTTATAAAAAGCGTTGTATTATTTCTAATAAATTACTTTGTTCAAAAGAACTCTTTGTTATGTATGCATCTGCTCCTACCTCAATGCCTTTTTCTTTATGATGTTGACTACTTAAACTAGTTACAAGAATTACAGGAATGGTTTTTATTTTTTTATTTTTCCTGATGTTTTCAGTTAATTCAAATCCATTCATTCTCGGCATCTCAATATCCGAAACCATAATGTCGTATTTGTTTTCAAGTAGTTCAGTGAGTGCTTCTTTGCCATCAACTGTTGTTTTCACATAGTAGCCTGCACTTTCCAGTATGTTTTTTAAAAACATGCGGGAAGTAATTGAGTCTTCGGCAACAAGTATTGAGTGTTGTTCATCTTTTTTGCTAACTATTTTGTCGGTTTTGCCAAAAATTGAACTTCCTTTTTGGTGGGCGGTTTTAATAACATCTTGTATATTGAGCACAGGGACTACATTTCCTGAACCAAGTACACAAACTCCTGATATATTTCGTATGTTTTTTAAGGGGTAATTCAGCTTTTTAAAAAGCACATCTTGTTCATGATAAACTTTGTCAACGATGATACCTATTCTTCTGTCTAATGATTCGACAATTACAACTGTTAAAACGGGCTTTTCATTCATTAGTTGATTATTATCAATCTTCAGGATTTCGTTTGGGTTAACCAAGGGTACAATAGTATCATCGTATTGAATTGTTTCCCTGTTTTCAATTTTCTTTATTTTGTTCACGAATACCTGAACAATTTCAATAATATTGGATATGGCTACAATAAATTTTTTGTTTCCGGTTTCTAATAAAACCCCTTTATATTTAGCCACTTTTGAGGGAATTGAGAGCATGAAAACAGTTCCTTGGCCTTCAATGCTTTCAACATTGACTTTTCCCCCTAATTGATCTACTTTTTCTTTAACAATGGCTAGCCCTAATCCTCTGCCGGAGATATCTGTAATGATGGAAGAAGATGAAAAACCTGAATTGAATATCAAATTAAGGATTTGTTGATCGTTAAGTTTTGGGATGTCTGATTGACTAATAAGTTTTTTGGATTCTGCAATACTTAGAATTTTTTTTCTATCAATTCCTTGCCCATCATCTGAAATTCTCACTTGAATATAATTCCCATCAACTTGTTGAATGTTAATGTTAATATTTCCATTTGATGTCTTATTATTATTTATTCTAAGCTCTGGTTTCTCGATTCCATGATCAACACAATTACGAATAATATGGATAAGCGGGTCTTTAAGTTTTTCAATTATTCGTCTATCGATTTCAATTTCAGACCCAAAAATTTCTAAATCAACCTCTTTATCCATATCTTTTGCTAAGTCTCTTACAAGTAAGGGGAACGAATCGAGCAGGTTTGAGAATGGAATCATCAGTACCTGCGTGATTTCATCAGTGAAATTATCTAAGATGGATGATAGACTAATGTTTTCTTGTCGAGCTTTATTTAATTGTGAATTTATTTTGTTTTCAAAAGCGTTAAGCTGTTTTGTATAGTCGTTAATATTTTGTTCAATATTGTCGATGTTTTCGGTAATTATGTTATAATTATCTATAGGCTGTCGATAAATACTCTGTTTTAAATTGCTAGTAAGCATAGAGAATTCCGACCATTCTTTCATTAAGGGTTTGATATCGGTTGATAACGAATTTAATCCTGATATAATGTGATTGATGGATAGTTTTATTTGGATGGATTCTTCGGCAAGGATGCTTAAATTGTCGAGTTTTTTAATTGATAAACGAATGGTGTCACCATTTTTTTGTTTGGATGATGACTCAACAATCTCTTGATTGACTGATTCTATTTTTGCTAAATTTTGAGTGTCTTCAAGTGAAGTATTCTGATTATCAAATTTGTTTGTTATATTATCGTTATTCTTTTGGATGACTGAATCATTTTCAGTAGGTTCAGAGATAATTGACTTACTATATACGATCTCAACTTCATCAATATTCTCAATATTATTTAACAAGCTTAGTATATTGTTTATGGTTTCTTCACTTGGCTTTTCTTCGGTTTCAGTGAGAGATTTTTCAATCAATTTAAGTGCATTATGAAAAAGGTCAAAATGTTTTGATTGCGTTTTTAAGGACTTATTTTTTATTAAAGAAAAACAACTTTCAAGCGACTGACAGATTCTTTCAATATCAATTAAATTAACAGCACGTGAAGCCCCTTTCAAGCTATGAGCCGATCGGTATATATTTTCAATAATTTCATCGTTATTCGGTTTCTTTTCCAGATCGATTAAACCTTTGCCAATAATATTGAGATGTTCATCGGCCTCAATCTTAAAGATTACCATTAATCTTTTTATTAATTCAGATTCATTAAGGTTCATAGAATTTATTTTAGTAAATCATTAACAATTATTCGTTGGTCATCTAAAATTTGATATGAGTCAAGAACAATAAATGAGTTATCTGCAATACCTTTTAAATACTCTTCGGGAAGCATTGAAATTTTTGGTATTTGTTTTATATGAGAAGAATTCGGAAGGTTTTTTATACCAATAATCTTATCGACCATAAATCCAACCAATTCGTTTTTAAATTCTATAATAATAACAGCTGGTTTTGATGACTTTTCTTGATCAGCGATCAGGTTTAACAGTTTTTTTAAATCCAATACTGTAATTGTTTGCCCTTTTAAATTAAAAACACCCA
>JAOZUV010000032.1:4664-12188 GCA_029938505.1 Bacteroidales bacterium
CTTTTGGGTATGATATTTTGTATACTTCTTGGGATTCAAAGGAATAAATTTCAGTACCTAATTTAAAAGCAATAAAACTTAATTTCTCTTCTAAATTATCCTCAATCTCTGTATTTTGCGCCAATAATTCGGCTCTTTTTTTAAATATAGAACGAAACTCCTCTTTATCTCCCTCTACTGAAGTTAAAGAGGTTTTGATTTTTTTAAAAATCTCCTCGTATTCTTTCCAGCTTGTTGATTCAGTACTTTTTTCTTTTAACATTTGTGTAGATTGGTAAATGAATATTGCATCTATTTATCAAGTAAGTTTTGTACAATATCTTTTAAACGTCCCGCTAAGATCCCTTCGGATTCAATAATAATATCATTATCATTTAGCCTGTTTAAAAGTTCAAGGGTATTAGATAAATGTCGCCTAGCTTCTTCCGTTCGATTTAATTTCTTGGCCAAGTTTCCCAAACTAAAATTGATGACAACGTAATTTGGATTCAGAAAGAATCCTTTTTTTAAGGATTCGTAAGCTTTAACTAAATCACCAGATTCAGTCTCGATATTGGATATCAAATAATAGGTTAAAGGGTTTAACTTGCTTATTTTGAGTGATTCATTGCAATATTTAAGAGCCTCAATTAAATTACCTGTATTTGCATTGATGCGAGCCAATAAGAGTAACAAACTCTCCTTCTTTTCATAGTTTGGTGTAGATTTGATAATGCTTTGGGCTTCCAAATATTTTCCTTCATTATATAGCTCAAGGGGGTTCTTCTTTTCTCGAGTTAACTTTTTGGCTGTAGTTTTTTCCTTTCTTCTTATATCGGTTTTCCTAGGTATTATATTTTTGGGAGTTTTCCGAATGATGTATTTTTGGGATTCTCTTTTCTTTATTTTATAGGTTTGTTTCGATTGGTGCAAACTGTTTTTTTTATAAATAGAGACGTCATTGATATGTGAATAAACAAGTTTTTTAGAGAGGAAGTTGTATGATTCACTTGGGCTTGTTAGCAAAATCCCATCTTCTGTCAAGCAATTATAAAAATTATTGCTCACCCTGATAATATCTTCGTGATCAAAATACATTAGTACATGACGGCAAAGTATAATATCCATAGCGTTTGTATTGTTAATCAATGAAGGGTATTGATCAACAATTAGGTTTAGATATGAAAAACTTACAAATGGAAGTATAGAATCATTAATGATATAATGATTTTCATATTTATCAAAATAGGTATCTTTAAATTCAGGATTTGTTCCGCGAAATGACCATTCTGAATATATGCCATTTTTGGCTTTATTAAGTTGTTTTGAATTGATGTCTGTTGCCAGTATTGAGATGTTCCATTCATTTATATCATCTATTTCTTCGATGAGTTCTTTCAACGTTATTGCAACAGAATATGGTTCTTCCCCACTTGAGCACCCTGCACTCCAAATTTTTATACTTTTCGAATATTTTTGCTTTTTTTTGATTAGCTTAAGTAAAATATCTTCTCTTAGGGCTTTATAAAATTCTTTGTCTCTGAAAAAATGTGTTTCCCCAATGGTTAATTTGCAGGCAAGTGCTTCAGAAAATTCTACGCTTGTATTATTTAATAGAAGTAGGTTAATAAAATCGTTTGTGTTTTTGTATTTATACTCCTTGGCAAGTTCATTGATTTTGTTAATTAGATCATTATACCTTTTCTCAGGATAATAGATTCCAAATTTTTGCTTAATAAAATTGCTTAATTCTTTTACTTTTGATTGATCAACTGAGCTCATATAACCGTTCTAGTTTATCGATTCTTGTTTCTTTAATAAAGTTTTTAGTTTTACTCTTTCATTGCCTGATAAAAGTTCGTTAATGTTTTGAATTAGTATAATTGATTCATCAATAATAGCAATGCCTTCAATTAAGTTATCTGACTCTTTAAAATGTGCATCATGTTTTTGAATATTTATTTTTTTTACTTTTTTTAAATCGAGAATTTCGTCAACTACAAAACCTAGTCTAGTAGATTCTTCGTTTACAATGATAATTTTATCTGAAAGAGTTAACGCTTTATTAGTTAAATGGAGTCGTTTTCTGAAATTTACAATAGGAATAATTTGACCTGCTACGTTTATTACCCCTTGTATTACTTTTTGTGCTCCGGGAAGATGATTGGTTTCAATAGCACTTATGACTCGTTCAACTTTACTAAGACCAGTTGCTAATTTTATTTCATTTATCGTGAAAACCAAATAATAATCTTCTTTATATCCTTCAATCATTTGATTGTTTTTTTATCAGTATTTATTTTTTGTTAATTAGTTCAAACTAATTATTTTGCTATTTTTATTTTGCAATATTTATAGATTGTTTCCAATAGCTTTTGGAAGTTGACGGGTTTTGAAAGGTAGTCGTCAAATCCTTCAAGTAATAATTTGGTTTGATCCTCAACTGTTGCATAAGCAGTTAATGCGACGATAGGTATATGAGGGTTTAAAGATTTTATAGCCTTTGTGGCTTGTATTCCATCCATAATTGGCATTCTGACATCCATCAAAATCAAATCAATATTTTTGTAATTATGGTACATTTTTATAGCTTCTCTACCGTTATTTGCTCTGATAGTATTAGCACCTGTATTTTGGAGAATCCTATTAATTAAGAAATAATTTGAATCAACATCTTCTGCAATTAAAACAGTAGTGTCATTTAGGTTTGTGTTTGAATTAACATCTATTTTTCCAATATCTTCAATTTTAAGATTTTTCAACTCCATGGGAATTTCTAAATAAAAAGTTGATCCTTTACTTTCTTCTGATGAAACCCAAAGATTTCCATTAAGTTTTTCTGCTAATTTTTTTGCTATTGTTAACCCAATCCCTGTTCCACCGTATTCTCGAGTATGAGTATCATCAACCTGCCTGAAGTGGTCAAAAATAATATCAGATTTATCAATGGGTATTCCAATGCCACTGTCTTCAACAAAGAAAACTAATTCTGATTCCCCACTATATTCAAAACCAAACTTAACATAACCTTTCTCTGTATATTTAAATGCATTGTTTAATAGGTTCGAGAGTATTTGATTAATACGATAAGGATCAGAATAAATGTTCAAGGATGAATAATTGTGGGGTTTGTTAAAAATCAGTTTAATATCATCTTTATCTACGTCTTTTTTATGCTTATTGAATTTGTCATACAGTTCGTCAAGTAGCATTTTAACTGAAAAATTTTTATTTTCAATTGTTAGCACATCGGTTTCTAACTTTGAGACATCCAGAATATCATTGATAATTGATAAAAGATTTTCGCCATTTTTTATGATCTTTTGAACAAAATCTTTCTTTTCATCTTTACTGATATTAGGCTCAGTAAGAAAGGAGGAGAATCCCATAATTGCATTCATGGGTGTTCTTATTTCGTGAGACATGTTTGAAAGAAAGGCAAGTTTTAATCGATCTGATTCTTCTGCTTTTTTCATAGCATGGGACAACTTGTGTTCTGCTTCAATCCTTTCTTTAATGTCAACTTGTGTCATCCATATTTCGGTTAGGAAATCATCATCAACACGTCCAACAATAGAACATGATAGGAATGAGCTATTGTTTGTTAACTTATTGTTTATACCTATGATTTCTCCTGATATTTTGTAATTATTTTCCAGAAATTTATGTATGAGATTTTGATGATTGTCATAGTCAGTAAACACTTGTTTTACTTTTTGTTTTATTACTTCATTTTTTTCAATCCCATACATGTTTGCATATGCTTGGTTGCATTCTGTAAATTGACCTTTCAAAATTTCATTTAGCTGATTATCCAATGATGATTTTATGTTGATTTTTTGATTGGGTCGAATTGAACAAATTCCTACTTGGCTCAGTTCTACAAAACTTCGCAATTTGTTTTCGTTTTTTTGAATTAAATTTTCAGTATTCTTTTTTTCTATGATTGCCCCAATATGGCTTGCAACAAATTCAAGTATTTCTAAGTCTTTTTCGGTATAAGTGTTTTCATTTGTGTAGTTTTGTAAGGCGGCTATTCCTATAACCTTATTTTGTGTATTTAATAATGGAGCACCTAGCCATACAGGAGAAGGTTCACCATACAAAACAACCTTTTCTTTATTATTTAATTCCTTTTCAATATCTTCATTAACATATAAAGCTTTACCTGATTTTCGCACATAATCTGTTAGAGTGCCTTTTAGTTCTATTAATTCTTCTTCATCTATTTCCTCATATTTATCAAAATGATATGGGAATGAATATTTATTTTCTTCTTCATGATATATTGCAATATAAAAATTCTCAACATCTAAAATAATACCTAATTCAGCATGTATTTTTTCAAGAAGCGATTTAAGTGATCCAGATTTATTGGCCTCCTTAGTAATGTTATACAGCACTTTTTTTAGGCTTTGTGTATACCTTATTTCCGTAATGTCTTTAATTGTTGAGAGAATCTTTTTTCCATTATTAAATTCGATAATTATTGATGATAGCAAAACGCATCTTTTGTTACCTTGGCAATCAACTATAGAATTTTCGTGGTTTTTTACATGTCCTTCTGTTTTAAGTTTTTGGAGGTAAATATTTCTTTCATTTTCATTACCCCATATTCCTAATTCAAATGTGTTTTTATTTTTTAAATAAGTTGGATCAGCTTTAGCAAGTTTTAGCATTTCTTTATTAAAACTCACCAACTTACCCGTCTTAATATCAGTAATAGCAATTGAATCAGGTAGTTCTGAAATAATTTTTCGAAATGTTTTATTATCGGTGATAAAACTATCTTCTTTTTCTTTTAATTGGTTAAAAAGCGGTATGAGGTGAATTAACTTCTCAATAAGCTTGCATTCTAAATCATTAATTTTCTTTTTATAAAAGAAAAACATACAGCCGATAAACTCTTCTTTATATGTAATGCCAATAACATATTTTTCTTGTGTCTTTGTTAGTTCTAATACTTTTTTAAGTTTACTTTTTGTAATGTTTTTGTTGTATAACGAGAATGTTTTATTTTTAAAAGGTGTTAAATTACGGTGAGATAGATTTTTTAAATCTGTTTTTATATGAATCTCGGACTGATAAGGATTAAAGCTAAAAAGTCTGCTTACTTGAGAAAGTGTTGTTTCATTTCCATATACAGATTCAATTTTAAGTCTTTTGTTTTTATTATAGTATCTTGAGAATATAACATATGAGGCATTTGTAATTTCAAATAGTTTTTTCGTTGAATGAATAAAAAGGTCTTCTTTATCAGTATATTTTAAGTAATCTAAGGTGAATTCACTTAATAAATTGAGAGTAATGTCAGGCGAATCGTTTTTTATAACACTATTGATGAGATTTTCTTTACTCATAAAAAATGATTTTTACTAACTAATTAGAAATCTGATTTAGTGTTTGAAATAATACAAAGTGGAACTATCCCAGTCTAGCTGTATTTGACTTGAAAACCCAACATATGTATTGAATAACACTTTATAGTTAGTAAATGTATTTTTTAATAGCGGAGAGTTTATATTATATAGTACCTGATAACTACTTCAATTATTTAACAAGCAATATACTACTACTTTAAGTATAGTTAAAAGACAGCTAATCAATGTTTAAAAACCTGATAAAAAATCAAATAGTGTGTTGTCTGCATTTAGATTGAATTTCTTTCTTAAGCGATTTCTGGCCGATTCGATACTACGTAATTCTCTGAAAATAATAGATGCAATGTCTTTATTAGATAGTCCAAGTTTAATAAGAGCACACAACTTTAGTTCGTTTTGTGTGAGTTTTGGAAAGCTCTCGTAAATTTTTTTATAAAAGGAAGGATGTACTTCTTCGAAGAATAAACGGAATTCTTCCCAATTATTCCCCGATGTAAATTGACGTAAGTCGTTTATTACTGTTTGAATATGTTTGCGCTTTGACGATTCGTATGATTTGAAGGTAAGTAAAACACTTTGCAGTTCCTTAATGGTTTTTAAAATATATTGGTTGTAATGTGATAGTTGTAACGTAGTTGAAGTGAGTTGACGGTTTCTGTATTCTATTTCTTTAGTTAGTTCATTCTCATTTTGCAATAAAATTTGTTTTTCTTGTTGAATTAATTCTTCATTAATATCGGCATTTTTATTAAGTATTTTGAACTCTCTTTTTCTGCTCCTTAATAGTAATACGAAAAGGGTTAGGGTAATCAATAAAATTGATGATATACCTATAAACCATATAATGTTTTGTGTTGTTTTCGTTTTTTCGAATGTTAATTTTTGTTTTAGGAGACTGTTCTCCAATTCAATTTCATATATGTTATTTAAGTTATTAATTAAACTAGAAGTTTGCTGATTATTTATATGATCGATAGAATCACGAACACTTTTATGTTTTAAAGAGTAGCTATAGGCTAATTCAAAATTATTATTAGTCTCATAATGTTTATATGCAATTTTATATGCTAATTGTTTGTAATAGGGGTTTTCTGTGTTTTTTAAGAGAATAAAAACATTTTCTAAATACTTTGAACTAGAATCATTCATATCTAGTTTATCAAATATTTCAATATTATTTGCATATAAATAAAGTTGCCTCGTTTTCGTATGAGAATATACTTTAGCTAAATCAATATAATGTAAAGCTTCTCTCAATTTATTCGTCTTAATATAAACATCACTAAGGTTAATGTAGATTGTAGCTAAAGCTGTAGAATCTTCTTTCGTATCCAATTGGTTCAATGCTTTATAATAGTAATCCAATGCTGCCGAGTAATTTTCTTGATATATATATATCACAGCAAAACTATTATAGTCCCAAAAGAGATTTTTTTTAAGTTTCAGCTGTTGGTTAATATTTATTGAAGCATTAATATATTTTTTTGCTTTTGAAAAATCACCTCTATCAATATATATTGAGCCAATATTATTTAAGGCATAGGCCATTCCATTTTGGTCGTTTTGGGTTTTCGAAATATTAAATGCATCGTTTAAATAACCTAATGCTTTTACCCACATTCTCATTTCACTATAGATTCTGCCAGTATTTAGCTTGATATTAGCGAATATCAAATAATCCTCTTTTTTCTCAATTTTTTTTGTCTGGAAGTATGAATGCATATATGAGAATAGTATCAGAGCATCAGCATATTGAGCATTGTCTCTTAAATCTTTTCCAAATTTAATGAGTGCATTGCAGCTATCGTATAAATTATCAATGATTTTATTTTGCTCTAAATAAGATTCTAATAATAGTTGGGTTTTAGAACTTTGTTGATTTTTCTCTAAAGACTTGTGTAATGCATTATAAACATCAGAAAGAGAAGAGAATGTCGGAGGTTGATATTTATTGGAATCGATAAGAAATTTTCCAGATTGATCTTTATATAGTTCAGAATCTATTTGCGATAATAAAATAATCGGTGTAAAAAGCAATGATAAACAAAAAAACAAACAAACTTTTCTTCTTCCCATTTTCTTCATCGAATTGTAAAAAGTATAAATAAATTGTAAGGTTTATTTATAATCCATTGCTGTAAAAGTAAATACCATTAGGTGTTTT
>JAOZUV010000329.1 GCA_029938505.1 Bacteroidales bacterium
TTCATGAAACAATATGGTTTTTAAGAGGGGATACAAATATTAAATATCTTGAAGATAATAACTGCCCTGTTTGGCGGCCTGATGCTTTTAAAGACAATCTTCCTGGAATGATAAAAGAAGGAATTTTTCCTGAAGGTATTGTAAAATATTCTCCTGATTGGAGCAAAGCAATGGAAGAATATGGTCAGCGGATAAAAGAAAGTTCTGAATTTGCAAAAAGATGGGGAGATGCAGGCCCAATTTATGGGAAACAATGGAGAAGATGGGAATATTTTGATCATGACAAAAATACCTTTGTTGAAATAGATCAACTGGGAAAAATGATAAATGGTCTGAAAAAGAAACCAATGGGAAAAAAACATATTGTTGATTCTTGGAATCCAGGAGACACTCCAAAAATGTCCTTGCCTCCATGTCATGTTCTTTATCAGGCAACCGCTAATGAAGAAGGCGAATTAGAATTACAACTTTACCAGAGAAGTTGTGATCAATTTTTAGGTGTTCCTTTTAATATAGCTAGTTATGCTGCTCTTACCCAAATAATTGCTCAAGAAGCAGAAATGGTTCCAAAAACATTTATCCACACTTTTGGAGATTCTCATTTTTATGCGGGTATTGGGGAGAGAACTCAATGGCACAAAGAAAATTTCAAGGATTTACAAAAAAGAATAAGAAATGTTTCTCAAAGAGAAGAATACCTAGAAGTTGTTGAATGGATCAATAAAAATGCTCCTAGTAACGTGAATGAAGAAAAATATGATCATGTAACTGCAATTCTTGAGCAAATGTCGAGAGAACCAAAACCTATGCCTACATTACAGATTGCAAAAAAACCATTTGATCAATTAACAATTGATGATTTTATTGTAGAAAACTATGATCCTCATCCTGCAATAAGAAGGAGTATGGCTGTTTAAAAATAAGCTTAAAATAAAATTTTGGAAGAATTAGTATTTGCTATACCAACAAACGAATTATGGGAATTAATAAGCTATAAAGAAGAAAGTTTATTAAAAGAAGATAGTGAAGTATTGCAAAAGATTATTCAAAAGGGTCTTTTTCGCAAAAGAAGTGAATTGGAAGAAGACCCTTCCTTTAAGCAAATTATTCCGTATGCAATTATCTCGAATAAAAATTCATACTTCTTATTTAAAAGGACATCCAAGCAAACAGAAAAAAGGCTACACAATAAATTCACTTTAGGAGTAGGTGGGCACATGAATCCCAGAAACTCAAAAGAACCAAAAGAACAATATTTAATTAATGAATTAAAAAGAGAATTATTTGAAGAGGTAAAACTATCAAAGGATTGTTTAATAGAGAATATAGAATTTATTGGTTTTATAAATGATGATACCATTCCGGTTGGCAGGGTTCATATAGGGCTTTTATATAATATCCAAGTATCAAATAAAAGTGTTTATATTAGTGAAACGGATAAAATGACAGCAGATTGGATTGAAAAACAAAATTTAGCTGAATTTTATGAAGGAATGGAAACATGGACCAAAATTATATTTGATCATTATCTTAAATGAAAGAATATACTCACATAAAAGCTGATGTTTTTTGTTGTGTGGTGCAGTTTTAGAAATAATTTTAAATAGCCACAATTATACAAATTATAGTCAATATGATATAATTAATGAATTTGGTTTAACAATTCCTAAAATAGCCAAAGTTTCCGAGTAAAATTAATAATATAACATTTTCAGAGAATCCTAATGACTGGGGTATTAAACTTGAACTTGATTCACTTAATAATTTCTTCAAAAAAAAATGATATTCGTCTGGAGGAAAAATTTATATCTATAAAAGAAATGGAGGACTATAGTTTTGAATTGACTTTAAAAAGCATACCACCAAAGTTTGATATAGTATTTGGTCTCGATTATGGTGAATGTAAAGCAAACATTGATGATTTATATTCCGCTATAAAAAGTAAATATGATGGATTGTGGATGATAAAAACAAATAATGATACCCTTTGCCTTATGGTGAGGGGTTTTTTGAAATATTAAATCCAATTAAAACTGAGCAACATATTCAAAGTTGTATGTATTTAATTATCTTTTTAAGTATATAAATAAGTTAGCATTTAAATACCATTATGATAGATTGAACAAAATTATAATAAATAAATTTGATATCTTGCTTGGAATTTGAAAACAATAGCCTCTAAAATATTAGTCATAGTTTTTTTATCATGTTTTAATTATGTGTTTTCAAGCCCTATTCCTGAAACTAAAAAGATTATAGCTCAGCAAGATCTCAAAATTAATCGAGCAGAAGATCCCCAATCCTATTTCGAAAAAGGGATATCATATCATAAAATGCATGAATACCTTGCTGCTGAAGAAGCATTTTTAAAAGCCAGTGAGCTTGCTGAAAAATCAAAAGAAAAAGAAATCCTTTCATACTCTTTTCATTATCTGGGAAACATAGAAGGCTGGAAATCGAATTTCTCACAATCAATCTTCTATCACAAAAAAGCCCGCGACCTATTTCTCGAACTTAACAATCCAGAATATGAGGCTATTTCAAATAATCAAATATCATTTGCCTATGCGTCTCTAGGCGAATATGACAGCACTTTGGTTTATTATCAAATTAATATTCAAAACCGAGCATTAATTGAGGCCGATTATACGGTGCTTAACAGCTATCAAAGGATTGCCGCAACCTATGCAAGGCTTTATAATTATAAACTGGCTTACCGCTATTTGCAGGAAGGAATTGAATACGCTGAAGAAACAGGAAGCAAACAGTCATTAGGAGAAATCTATTTCACTGCCGGGAATTTATTCCTTAATAATCATGTAAACAAAGACATTGCTCTCGAGTATTTACTCGAAGCAGAAAGCATTTTTACTGACGACTATAATTATAGATATCTAAACATGGTTAGGCTTAGTATCGGAAATGTTCATTTCAAAACAGGAAGTGATTCGATGGCAATGCAGTTATATGAAGAAGTAAATACCAATCTCTATCCCGACGATTACGCCATGCATTCCATTGTAGATCATAAAATAGCCATGGTATATAAAAGCCGGAAAGATTATGATAAGGCATTGCAATACTTTCAAAGAAGTATTAATGGAATGTGCCTGATTTGCCCCGAGATCCAGATACACCAAACGCTCATAGAAGCTGCTCGCACTTCTTTGATAACGGGAGAATCAGAACAAGCCATCGCCTATCTGAATCGGGCAGAAAATATTGCAGTCGAATCTGAATCGGGCTTAGAAATGGCAATCTCTTATAAGGAATTAGGAATCTACTACCAGTCTCTTAAAAATACAGATAGCGCTATTTACTATTTAGAGTTGGCACATAAACTAGAAATAGAGTTAGGTTTACCCAAAAGGGTGAAAAAAACAGCCGAATTGCTGAGTGAAAAATATTATTCAAAAG
>JAOZUV010000330.1 GCA_029938505.1 Bacteroidales bacterium
GTTGCCAAACAATGGAGTTTAAAAACTTTTTATGCGCAAACAACCAAGGATAATCACGCGATGATATCTGTATTTAAAAAACTTGAATTTAGAATTAAGTTTAATTCTGACGGAACCGTCGACGTTTATCGCAATTTAAAATAAGTTGTATCAATCATCTTAATGACATTAAAAGAAAAAATATTCGAAGCTGCCGAAGCCATTCGAACAGCTAAATATGCGGTTGGATTTACCGGAGCAGGCATTTCTGTTGAAAGTGGAATTCAACCCTTTCGTGGAGATTCGGGTTTGTGGAATGAGCACGACCCTATTTTTGTCGAGATTGAATATTTTCAAAAAAAACCTTTACAATCCTGGAAAAAAATTAAAGAAGTTTTTTACGATAAATTTGATGAGGCTAAGCCTAATCAGGCTCACGAAGTGATGGCCAAAATGGAAAAGCGTGGATTTTTGGAATCTATCATTACTCAAAACATTGATAATTTACATCAAAAAGCAGGTTCAAAACATGTATACGAATTACATGGCACATCACGTACTTTGTCCTGTACCGAATGTTCCTCAGAATTTGATTTAGCTTTTGCTGATTTGAATTTTTTACCTCCCAAGTGTTTTGTTTGCAAAGGAATTCTTAAACCGGATATCGTATTTTTTAATGAGCCTCTACCACATTTTCCTTTAAAAAGAGCAAGGGAAGAAACTCAAAAAGCCGACGTATTACTAATCATTGGAACCAATGCAGAAGTCTACCCTGCAAATGAAATTCCCATAAAAGCCAAAGAAAATGAATGTTTGATTATTGAAATTAATGTTCAAAAATCAGAATTTACAGATACTATTACTGATATTTTTCTGGAAGGAAAAGCAACAGAAATTATGAGAGAAATCGGGAAACATCTTTACTTAATTGATTAAATTCCACAATTTTAAATTGTGGCTCCAAGAAAATCCTATTTATCAAGCTTAAAACAAATTGTATCAAAAATATCATCAATCGAACCCACTCCATCAATCCGCACCAATTTGCCTTGTTTATTATAATATTCAAGTAATGGAGAAGTTTGACTTTTATACACACTTAAACGATTATTGATCGTTTCTTTATTATCATCTTTTCTACCTTCAGTTTCGGCACGTTTCAACAAACGAGCAATCACCTCTTCATCAGCAACATCCAAAGAAATAACATTAGAAATTTCAATACCTAATTTACTCATTAGCTTATCCAAGGCTGATGCCTGAACAATGGTTCTAGGAAAACCATCAAATATAAATCCCTTCACATCTTTGTTATTTTCCATCACCGAATGTAATATTTGAATTAATAATTCGTCTGATACCAATTCGCCACGTTCAATAACATCCTTCACTTTTAAACCAAGCTCCGTTTCATTTTTAATTTCATTACGCAAAATATCGCCTGTAGAAACATGCTTTAGCAGACACTTTTCTGCAATTTTTATAGATTGAGTTCCTTTACCAGAACCGGGAGGGCCAAAAAGAATAAGATTAAACATGATGATTAGGATTTAGTTATACGTCAATAATTTAATTCAAATTTTATGATAGCAAACTTAAAAAAATTATCCATCAGAACCTCTTCTACACCCCCATAATTTTCAAATATTTATACACATTTTGGCAATTTATTTTCAATAAAAATTAGAAGCCTCACTTATCCTGTGATTGAACTAAAAATATCTTAATTTTACAAATTAAAATTAGACGTTAAATCAATAAATTTTACATAGATGCAAGTGGACTCCAATCTGAAATCAGTAACGGACAACCTTATATTAGCCGACACATCCACTTTCGTTAAATCATTTCCGATAATAGAGAATCAAGAGTCGTTTATTACTGAATCATCTCCAACTAATTTTAGTATTTCAATTAAAGACAAGAATAATGAAGATTGGATTTCCATTCTTTTATTGCTTGGCTTTGTTTTATTAGCTATTTCAAAATTTATTTTTCGAAAACGATTCAACGATTTTTTTAAAGCCTTTTGGGCTCGTAATTATTCGAACCAACTTATGCGCGAAGGAAATATTTTTAAAGAGCAATTTGGGCTTTTAATGTTTTTGCTTTATTTAATCTCTGTTCCATTATTTTACTCAATAAGTTTAATTTATCTTCTCCCTACTTATGAATCAAAGTTAAGCTTAGTTCTTGTTACACAGATTGTTATACTCTTCTTAATTTTATGGAGTTACCGTGTTTTATTTATAAAAATAACCTCTTTCATTTTCAAAACTCCAAAACCATCTGCTGAAATACTGACTCAATTATTTATTTTTAACCTGATTTCGGCTGTTGCAGTTTTACCATTTATCACTCTTTTTTATTATTCTGAATTTACTGTTTTTTTAATTATAGGAATAATAATCTGGAGTTTAATCCAAATTTACCGTTTCATAAGACTTTTTATCATAGGATTCTCTTATTCAATTTTTTCGGGTTTGCATTTATTTTTATATCTTTGCACCCTCGAAATTGTACCGATAATCATTTTAATAAAAATCGTAAACAATTTTTATCAATAAGTGGCTTGAATTTTATTTATTTTGATCTAAATTACTGGAGTTTTGTAAGTTAAAAATATATTAGTATCTCAGCCTAAACCGGTTGATTTGGAAAAATCACCCTACGGAGAAATAGCAAAAAAATACAAACTCAATATTGATTTTCATAAATTTATCAAGATTGAAGGTATTGTTGCAAAAGATTTTCGTAAAGACAGAGTAAGTCTGATTGATCATACTGCGGTTATATTAACTAGCAGAAATGCTGTTGATCATTTTTTTAGAATTGCAGAAGAGATGCGTGTTGAAATTCCAGATACAATGAAGTATTTCTGTATCTCAGAATCCACTGCTTTTTATCTTCAAAAATATGTTCAATATCGTAAACGGAAAATTTTCCACGGTAAACAAAACTTCATGGATTTGATGGATGTCATCAAAAAACATAAAGAAGAAACTTTTTTATTACCGTGTTCTGATATTCATAAAACTAGCATGACTCAAATGCTCGATGATAACGAAATAAATTACTCTAAAGCAATTATTTATAAAACTGTTGCAAGTAATTTATCCAGTTTAAAAATTGATGAGTATGACATGTTAATTTTCTTTAGTCCTTCAGGAATAACTTCATTATTCAAAAATTTTCCTGAATACAAACAAGAAAAAACATTAATTGCCGCATTTGGTCCAACAACTAGCAAAGCTGTTAAAGACGCTGGCTTAAAGCTCAATATTGGAGCCCCAACAAAAACAGCTCCTTCAATGACAATGGCTATTGAACAATACATTCAGAAAGAGGCGAAAAAGAAATAGTAAGATCATAATTTATTTTTCGTAAATTAGTTTGTATTAAACTCTTTTTGAAACCTTTTTAAATGTTCAGCTTC
>JAOZUV010000331.1 GCA_029938505.1 Bacteroidales bacterium
CACTAAATGGTGTAATCCACGCTTACTGATATCCCCAATATACATGGCTGGACGTTTACGTACAGCTTCTAAACCTTCCAACACCTGAATATTGTCCGCATTGTAGTCTTCTCTCGCACTTAGGTTTTTTTCTTCTTCAGTCATAATCAAGTAGTTACATTATATAAATCGAACTCACAAATATACCATAAATTTATGGATTTAATAGCAGGTTTTGGTAGTAAAATCAATGTTTTTATTAATAAAAAAATGTTGAAAAGTGGAGGCCTTTAAATATCCAATTTATGTCATCGAAAAATCAAAAAAATATCCGCTCAAAGAGCGGATAAAATAATTTTCAGTATCATAAGCGGGATCCTGTTTTTTGCCAAAGCAAAACTTCTATCATTTATCTAGACTGATAGTCACCTATCAGCTTAAACGACCTACCCATTTCGGTATATGCAAGCATATTTGAGTGAGCAACTCTCAACCCGAAGTATATTTGGCCTTTCAACCCATAAGGTTTGCCCATTCGACAAGTCACCCTGTCGAATCGTGAGCTCTTACCTCACGTTTTCACCCTTGTCCTCCGAAGCTTTGGCGAAGGAGGACTATTAACTAAAAGCCAATAGTTTCTTTTTCAAAGCCCGGTCTAGACGGTTATTTTCTGTGGCACTAGCTAGCCTCATCAATGATGAGTTCTTCCTGTTAGGAAGTATGGTGCTCGATGTTGCCCCGACTTTCCTCTCTCCCGACAAAGTCGAGACAGCGATAGAAATAACTGAAAATCACTGCAAAGTTAATGTAATTTTATCTTACCCTGTATATACATTAGTTTTCTTACTTTTGTACACACAAAAAAAGCTATGTTAAATTACTTTACACTGTTGGGTATTTTTGGTGGACCAGAAATTATTATCATTGCTGTAGCTGTCTTATTATTGTTTGGCGGCAAGCGTCTTCCTGAATTGATGAGAGGGCTGGGTAAGGGAATAAAAGATTTCAAAAAAACCACTGATGAAAATGATTTTACAAAGGATATTAAAGATATTTCGTCTGAAATAAATGATGTTACTTCCAATGTGAAGAAGATGGCTTCTCCTCAAGAGTTTTTAAAAAATAATAAGAAATAATTTTTATTGATCGCCTGTGAAAGATCTGAGTGTAGGTAAAGAAGGACCTTTGATTTTTAAGTTTGCCATGCCAATGGTGTTGGGTAATATCTTTCAGCAATTTTATAATGTAGTTGATAGTATTGTTGTTGGAAATTATATTGGAACAGAAGCTTTGGCTGCTGTTGGTGCATCTTTCCCCATTATTTTCACACTTATTTCTTTGATTATTGGTATTGCCACAGGCTCTACCATTGTTATTTCCCAGTATTTTGGAGCCAAAAAAATTGAGCAGGTAAAAAAGGCCATTGATACGCTTTTTATTTTTTTATTTTTTGCTTCCATCTTTGTAGGAACATTGGGGATTATTTTTGCGGAAGATATTTTCAGGCTCATCAAACTTCCTGAAGATGCCATGGCGGATGCCGTTTTATATTTGCGAATTTATTTAAGTGGACTTATATTCTTCTTTGGATTTAATGGAACAAGTGCAGTACTGAGGGGTTTAGGTGATTCGAAAACACCTCTTTATTTTATGATTATTTCAACCATTGTTAATATTGGTTTGGATCTTTTGTTTGTGATTGTTTTTGAATGGGGAATAGAAGGAGTAGCATTAGCAACACTTATTGCTCAAGCAGGAGCATTTTTTACAGCTGTTATTTATTTGAATCGTACCCATGAATTAATACGTTTTACATTTCGAAAATTACAATTTGATCGTGTGATTTTTAAGCAAAATACACGCATAGGATTTCCCATTGGTTTTCAGCAAGCCTTTGTCGCTCTAAGCATGATGGTGATGTATTGGTTAGTAAATCCTTTTGGGACAGATACTGCCGCAGCCTATAGTGTTGTTTTTCGTATAGATGCGTTTGCAGCCATGCCTGCCATGAATTTTGCAGCTGCCTTGGCCGCTTTTGTGGGTCAAAATTTAGGTGCCAATAAACCCGAAAGAATTAAAAAAGGCTTGATTGCTACTTTATATATGACCTCATTTATTGCTTTAACGGTAGCAGCTATCTCATTTACTTTTGCTCGCCCTTTAATGAGCTTATTCTCAGACGACCAAAATGTAATTCGTATTGGTGTAGAGTATCTGCGGATCGTTAGTTTCTTCTATATTGGATTTACAACTATGTTTACCATAGGTGGTGTAATGCGAGGGGCTGGTGATACATTAATTCCCATGATTATAACCTTTGTTGCTCTTTGGGTTGTTCGAGTTCCATTATGTTATTATTTATCTCAAGAAATGGGAGTCGTAGGTATTTGGTGGGGAATTCCTATTGCATGGATAGTTGGTATGACATTTTCATATTTATACTATCTCACCGGGAAATGGAAAACCAAGTCTGTTTTTCATCAGGTTTAAAATTATTTATTTTATCTTTTTGGTGTCTCTTTTGTGAGAAGAGAGAGAAAATTTTCTTTTTGAACGGAAAACACCTTCTTTTACAGCCCGAATATCTTCGATAGTGAAAAAGGCATGTGGGTTGAGTTTGTTAATTATGGGGATTAATTCTTTGGTATCCTTTCGTTCCATGATTGACATGATTATTTTAACATCTCCTGTGCTGCCGTGAGCATCCATTACCGTTAAACCAAAGTTTTGAGATTTCATATACTCAATAAGTTCAGAAGTGTCTTTTTTAGGAATAATACGAAGCATGACTTTACCTAAAGAAATTTTTTCCTCTAGGCACATGCCAATATAATTACCCATTGCAAAACCCGTTCCATAAGCTACATAACTTATAGGATTATCAATATGCTTGATAATTTGGGTCACAGCTATTAACCAGATAATTACTTCGAAAAAGCCAAGAAAAGGAGCAATGTATTTATATCCTTTCGATAAAAAAATAAATCGTAAAGTACCCAATGTTTGATCTGCGATCCTGGATAGAAAAATTAATAAGGGGATAATTACCCATACAAATAAATCGGAATTATTACTGAAAATTTCCATGCGATAAGGTTTTTAATTTGAGTACTTTTGTGAAAGTAATTAGAGTGCAAAATTAAATAAAATGGATTGCTTATTAACATTTGAATATTATTAATATGAAATTTAAAGTTGGAGATAAGGTAAAGTTTCTGAATGAATCAGGAGGCGGGATTGTGAGTAAAATCATTAGCAATCTCATGGTAAATGTTGCGGTTGAGGAAGGCTTTGATATTCCGTATTTAAATGGAGATTTGGTATTGCTTGAAGCAACTACTAATCATAGTGAGAAAATGTTTAATGAAGATTTTAATGTTGAACTGAAAAGGGATGTTA
>JAOZUV010000332.1 GCA_029938505.1 Bacteroidales bacterium
CTTGTATATTCAGAATCACCAAGCTTTGTTGGAATTAAATACAGTTTCCCTTTAGTTGCTTTCTCATTCATATTTTCCAGGGTAATTTTGCTAAGTCAATATTTCCTCCCGAAATGATAATCCCAATTTTTTGCCCTTTGACATCAATTTTGTTTTCGATTATGGCTGCTAAAGGCACTGCTGATGAGGGTTCAATGATAATTTTCATTCGTTCCCATATCAATCTCATCGCTTCAATAATATTTTTTTCGTTTGCGGTTATGATTTGATCAACATGTTTTAGAATGATAGGGTAGGTGAGAGTCCCTAAAGATGTTAACAGCCCATCTGCAATTGTTTTTGGTTCAATACTTGGAATAAATTTACCTTCATAAAACGATCGAAATGCATCATTTGCCATTTCTGGTTCAGCAGCAATAATTTTTGTTTTTGGCGAAAAATACCGAGTAGCTAATGCGGTGCCGCTTAAAAGCCCACCTCCTCCAACAGGGGCAATAATTTTATTTAAATCTGGGCATTCTTCAAAAAATTCCATGGCAGCTGTAGCTTGTCCACAGATTATTCGATAATCATTATATGGATGAATCTCGTTCGCACTTGTTTTTAAAATGATTTTTTCTAGAGTGCTTTCCCGTGCTTTTAAGGTTGGTTCGCAAAATGTAATTTCCCCACCATATTGTTTTACTGCAGCCACTTTTACGTCTGGTGCATTTTTGGGCATTACAATATATGCCTTGATATTGAATAGTTTTGCTGCCCTAGCTAGAGCTTGAGCATGATTACCGGAAGAATGTGTGCAGACACCATTTTTAACTTGATTTTTTGTAAGTGATAATGTAGCATTAACCGCACCCCTTGATTTAAATGCTCCTACTTTTTGAAAATTCTCACACTTAAAAAATAATTCACATCCAAATACTTGATTGATTAGATCGGATGTTAATACTGGTGTACGATGAATATAATTTTTTATTCTTGAAGATGCTGTAATTATATCTTCTTTTCTGGGAATTTCTGTAGTGTCTAAACTCAATTTATATATTATTTATTATCCAACATTTCTGCAATTCTCTTACAGGCTTCATTAATTAAATTGTAGGTGCTTTCAAATCCTGAATCGATGCCATAATAAGGATCAGGAACGGATCTCTCTCTACCATCAATTTCACTTAAAATGTACTTTACCTTGTTCATATCCTTCTCTGTTCTGGCAAAGTATTGAACATCTCGATAATTTGATGCATCCATTACATATATGACATCAAAGTTGTCAAAATCTTCGGTAGTAAATAATCGGCATTTGTTTTCCGAAATATCTATCCCGTGCTCCTTAGCAATTTTTATAGCACGTTGATCAGGCGATTCGTTTATGTGATATGATTCGAAGCCAGCAGATTCAATAATGAATGGGAATTTTTTTCCTTCAAGTTTCGATTTTAAGATTCCTTCAGCGAGAGGAGATCTGCAAATATTTCCAAGGCATACAAATAAAATGTTCATGTGTCCTGTTTTTTTGATTATACATTGGGAATGTTATAAGGCAAAATTCTTTCCCCTAACGAATAAAGTTAAGAAAAAATGCTTTAAAAACCAAGTTAGGAGTAGGTATTAAATTTTTATTTTCTTGTCCAGATCTTCAACGTAAGTCCTGAATTGCTTATCTGTTTCAACTAAATTATTGATGGTTCGGCAAGCGTGTAAAACGGTAGCATGATCTTTATTTCCGCAATGTAAACCAATGGTAGCCAAAGAAGATTTAGTGTGTTTTTTGGAGAAATACATGGCGAGCTGACGTGCTTGTACGATTTCTCTTTTGCGTGTCTTAGAGTTGATGATATCAACAGGTAAATTGAAATAATCACACACAACCTTTTGAATGTAATCAATTGAAATTTCGCGTGTCGTACTTTTAACAAACTTGTCAATCATATTACGTGCCAGATCAAGCGTAATGGCTTTTCTGTTTAAGGATGATTGAGCCATAATAGAAATTAATGCACCCTCTAGTTCACGAACGTTATTTGTAATGCTATAAGCCAAATATTCCAGTACTTCATAGGGAATCTCACTGCCATCGTTATAAACTCGTTTTTGAAGAATTGCAATACGTGTTTCTAAATCAGGCATTTGTAAATCAGCTGCTAAACCCCATTTAAACCTTGAGAGAAGTCGAGGTTCCATGCCTTTCATTTCTACTGGTGGTTTATCTGATGTAATGATGATTTGTTTGCTTTTCTGATGTAAAAAATTGAAGATGTGGAAAAATACATCTTGTGTCTTTTCTTTTCCCGAAAGGAATTGAATATCGTCCACAATAAGCACATCAATCATTTGATAAAAATGAACAAAATCATTTTGGTTGTTGTTTCTTACCGATTCAATATATTGAACAATAAATTGCTCAATGGTTACGTATAATACAGTTTTGTTAGGAAAGTTTTGTTTTACTTGTAGGCCAATAGCATGCGCTAAATGTGTTTTTCCCAGACCAACATTACTGTATATATATAGAGGGTTGAATGAGGTTTTTCCAGGATTTTCGGCAACAGCATAGCCAGCTGATCGAGCCAAACGATTACAATCTCCTTCAACAAAATTATCAAAAGAGTATGAGTCGACAAGTTGTGATTGAACTTTAATCTTTTTTAAACCAGGAATGATAAATGGATTAGGAATATCTCGTGATTTTCCTTTGTTAAGATCGATGGGCATATTGACCATTGGGTTTTTAGTGTCTTTTTTGTTTGATGTAGGTACTTTTATCGAATAAGGTGTTTTAGTATTTAATGAGTTGTCCATAATAATGCTGTACTCTAATCTCCCTTCAATACCCAATTCTTTTTTTATAGTCTTTTTTAATAGGCTAATATAATGTTCTTCGAGCCATTCATAAAAGAATTGACTGGGTACCTGGATTGTCAATACATTATTGTCAATCTTCAGAGGAATAATAGGTTCAAACCAAGTTTTGAAGCTTTGATAGTGAATATTATCTTTAATTATTTGGAGACAATTATCCCATACTTCAACGTGATTCATTTTCATCAGCAATTTTGTTAAAGCTTATTGTATATGATTAATTTAAAAAATTCTTAGTCTTGCAATATTGTGGAAGTATGACCACGAGTTTATATTGACTTTCACCTACTTGGGAAACTGTAATTTTAATTAACAAATATGTGATTAAATAGTTTAAAAAAAAATAAAATTAGACTTGATTTTTATCTTTTTTTGTCGTATATATGGAGTGTAAAAAACAGTAATTAAATACTTATTTGTATATTCCTTGAAGATCAAAGGCTACTGCGTTTTTATATACTCGACTTTTAGCTTTCTCAGCTTTAAAAGTTTTTCATAAACAATT
>JAOZUV010000333.1 GCA_029938505.1 Bacteroidales bacterium
ATTATATAATTGCTACTGGCGATATCCGTATAGTAGCTATTATCGGAATAATTCCATTTGCGCTAGTTTATATAAACCGACTTTTTAACCAACCTATAATTGGTTTGTTTTCAATTATTATACTAGCTTTTTTTGCAATTGGTATTGTTCGCTATATTCCAGGTATTCCGCTTGGTTTATCAATAGATATCTTTTTAGTTTTAACTATTGTTGCTGTATTTTTAAAAAATTTTTATAATAAAATAAATAAAAGGGCTTTAGTAAATGACTTAACCATTTTAATGCTCATATGGTTTCTTTATACGATATTACAAATTTTCAATCCAGAATCACTTAGTAAAACTGCATGGTTTTATGCTATGAGGTCTATAGCATTGTATTCTTTTTTAACAATACCACTCTCCTTTATATTGTTAAATAAGGCTAAACATCTTAATATGTTTCTATATTTTTGGGGAACTTTGTCTATACTCGGCTCTTTAAAAGGTTTTCAACAACTATACATTGGTCTTGATTTTGCAGAGCAAAGATGGATAGATGAAATTGGAGCAATTACTCACGTTTTGTTCGGAGAATTACGTGTGTTTTCATTTTATAGTGATGCTGGTCAGTTCGGCTCAGCACAAGGAGCAGCTGGTATTGTGGGACTAATTCTTTTTGTTAATATTAAAGATATTAAACAAAAAATATTTTTTCTTATAATGGGCGTTGCTGGTATATATGGAATGTTTATTTCGGGTACTCGTGGCTCTTTGATTGTCCCACTAATTGGCATAATGGTTTATTTAATTCATAGAAAAAATATTAGAATAATATTTTTTGGAATTATTATATTGATTGGGATTTATGTGTTTTTTAAATATACTTATATTGGAGAAGGTAATACTCAGATACGTAGGATGCGTACAGCCTTTAATCCATCTGAAGATGCTTCATTACAAGTCCGTCTAGAAAATAGAAGGGTTTTAAAAGCATATCTGGCCTCCAAACCTTTTGGTGGAGGGTTAGGTAGTGCAGGTGAATGGGGGAAACGATTTTCACCACAAGGATATTTAGCTAGTATTGCAACAGATAGTTGGTATGTGCAGTTGTGGGCCGAAATGGGCATTGTAGGCTTATTATTGCATTTATTTATCCTGTCCTATATATTGGTGAAAGGTTCTTATTATATAATGTTCAAGGTTAAAGACCCCGAACTTCGGGGTAAATTGAGTGCAATAACTGCTGGTTTTGCAGGTATTATTGGTACAAGTTATGGTAATGGAGTACTTGGACAAATTCCAACTAGTATCCTAACTTATTTAACATGGGGATTTCTTTTTATGGCTCCGATTTTGGATAAAGATAAAAGAGAACTCACTGAGGAAGAATAAATATTAATTATTTTTTCTGAAAAATTTCAAAATCGTATGACCAAAAAGTTGAAAAATCTAAATATTCTTATTACTGGAGCAAATGGTTTTATTGGGAAGCGTTTGACGAATGAATTATATAAACGAGGAGCTACTGTTTTTGCTGTTATTCATCAAAACAATCAGATTGATTTACCAATTGAAAAGATAATTTTTGATGGTTCGTTCGAAAGTTTAATAAAACCATTGGAAAACAAAAAAATTGATTTTATTATACATTTGGCTACTCATTTTTCATCAAGTCACAAATCTGAACAAATAAATGATCTTATTGATTCAAATATAAAATTCGGCACTTATATACTTGAATTAGTAAAACATAAGAATATTCCATATTTCATTAACACATCAACTTATGCTCAATTTTTTGATCATAAAAAATATAATCCTCAAAATTTGTATGCTGCTACAAAACAGGCGTTTGAAGTGATAATAAAATATTATGAGGAAAGCCTGCTAACTCGTTTTGTTACTTTAGAATTGACTGATACCTATGGTCCAGGAGATCTTCGACCAAAATTCATTAATTTAGTTTTGAATGCCACAAAAAGAAACGAGGTTTTTAATATGTCATTTGGCGATCAAGAAATTTGTTATATCTATGTGGATGATGTTGTTGATGCTTATATAAAATGTATAGAGCTTTTAGAAAAGAATATCATCAAGGAAAATTCGAAATACTCTGTATATGCTGATGAAGTTTACAAATTAAAAGATTTGGTTAGCTACGTTTGCACTATTTTGGGTGTTAAACTTGAAACAAATATTGGATATTATCCTTATAGAACTAGGGAGATAATGACGTTTTTACCTTCGTTCCAGAAATTGCCTGACTGGTCTGCTAAACATACTTTAAAAGATGGAATTCTTCATTTGAAATAATACTTATAATATGAATATTGTAAACACAAAAATTGAAGGACTTTATATCGTAAATGGACTAAACTTTAATGATATTCGTGGAAGCCTGATTAAACCTTTTTCATTTGATTTTTTTGTGGCAAAACCTGGATTAAATCTGAATTTTAAAGAAACATGGTTTACAAAATCACATAAGGATGTAATTCGTGCAATGCATTTCCAGATTGGCGAATTTGCGTGTGAAAAATTAGTTTCTGTCATTAATGGAGCTGTTTTAGATGTTGTTTTAGACACCCGAAAAAATTCAAAAACATATGGTCAATTTTTTGAAATAGAATTGAATGATAAAAACCCAATGGCTATCTATATTCCGATAGGCTGTGCCCATGGATATAAGGTTTTAGAGGATAATTCGATAACCATGTATATGGCTACTGAAGTAAATATT
This sequence comes from Bacteroidales bacterium, assembly GCA_029938505.1. Next base: position 2,722 of record JAOZUV010000333.1, read on the forward strand.
CAAAAGGATGATGTAGGTATTCGTTGGGATTCTTTTGGATACAACTGGAATATTGATCATCCAATTCTGTCAACTAAAGATGAAAATCTACCCCTATTTAGTGATTTTAGCAAAAATGTATCTGAAACTGATATTTGAGCATTTTGAGTTTACTTTATCCCCAATTCAATGTAATCGTAAATTAATAAAAGTTACTCCTTTCAATTGATAGACGGGTGAATTTTTTAATTTGTTCAAGACGTAAACGATAAACATCATTGTATTTCAATTCATCTGCATATCCATCTACGGTAAATTTAACAGTTTCATTGAAATTCAGGGTCGGATTCCAATTTAAATAATGAATGGCTTTAGAAATATCCAGTTTCAGCAGAAATGCTTCATGCAATTTTGGATGATTTTTAGTTGATTCAAATTTCCCTTTGCCTAAAAGATCAATCATACTGTTAATAAGTTTCGCAACACTATGGTTTGCATCGCCATGTGGACCAAAATTCCAGCCTCCAACATATTGCTCTCCTTCGATATACAATTTTGAGGCCAATAACAGATATCCACTAAGAGGTTCTAATACATGTTGCCAGGGTCTAGTTGCCATTGGATATCTTATTTTAAGCGACTCGTTTTTATTTAATGCTC
>JAOZUV010000334.1 GCA_029938505.1 Bacteroidales bacterium
TACTCCTTTTCCTAGCCTTAATGCTAGGACTGAATACTCTTAATGCGCAGTCGAATGATGATTGTATGATGTGTCATGAAGATCCTGATTTAACAACAGAGAGAAACGGCAAAGAGGTTTCAGTTTTTGTTAAAACAGATGTTTTGCTTAAATCTGTTCACAAAGAGCTTGATTGCGTGTATTGCCATGAAGATGCTGATGTGGAGGACTTTCCTCATGCCGAAAAGCTGATGCTAGTAAATTGCGGTAATTGCCATGATGAGGCCATGGAGCTTTTTAATAATGGAATACATGGTACAGCATTGCGTAAAAATGCACCTTATGCACCTAACTGTTTTGATTGCCATGGAAGTCATGATATTATGTCATCTAATCTTCCAGAGTCGCGTACCTATAAAATGAATATTCCCATTTTATGTGGAAATTGTCATAAAGAGGGAGCACCTGTAGCTCGAACCTACAATCTTACAGAACATAATATCGTAGAAAACTATAGTCAGGGTATACATGGTAAAGGTTTATACGAAAGTGGATTGTTTGTAACGGCTACCTGTAATGATTGTCACGGAAATCATCTTATTTTGCCTTCTTCAAGTAGCAATTCAACGGTTTCAACCAATAAGGTTGCCAGTACTTGTATGAAGTGCCATGTTCGTATTGAGCAAACACATAAAAAGGTTATTAAAAGCGAGCTCTGGGAAAAAGAACCCGGGTCAGTTCCTTCTTGTACTGAATGTCATCCTCCTCATAAAGTGGAGTATGAAAAGATTAAGAAAACCATCTCGAATCAAAGCTGTTTAAAATGCCATGATAAAGAAGTTTCTAAAGGAGAGTTTTTATTAAAGCAATCAGGTGATACGATACAATTTGATCGAAATCATTTGTCAGCATCTGTTCACTACAATATTCAGTGTATTAAGTGCCATACAGAGGTTACACCAAATTTGCACCGACCTTGCGAAACTGTTGAGAAAGTTGATTGTTCCAATTGTCATATCGAAGTTTCCAATGAATATTTTGGAAGTGGTCACGGTAGAGCTTTTGTTGAAAAACATGCAGATGCACCTTATTGTACCGATTGCCATGATACGCATGCAACAAAATCGAAGGTTGATGAATCCTCATTGACGTATAGAGGGTCAATACCTCAGCTTTGTGGATCGTGCCATAAAGAGGATGGACAGGCTAATATGGAAACCCACTTAAAAGAAGTCAATGCTTTTTCAGACTATTCGCAAAGTACGCATGGAAAAGGATTGAGGGATAAAGGCTTATTGGTAAGTGCGGTTTGTACAGATTGTCACACAACCCATCATGAATTAAAAGAATCCGATCTTTTATCTTCGGTTCATCCTACAAATATGGCTGCTACTTGTGCAAAATGTCATAAAAGTATAGCTGATGATTACGAAGCAAGTGAGCATTCATTAGCTCATAGTGATGGAAACTTGGTCTATCCGACTTGTTCAACTTGTCATTCTGCTCACGTAATAAGTGATATTCAGGGAGATAAATTTATGAATGAGATTACCAATCAATGTGGTAGTTGTCATGAAAAATTAGCGGAGACTTATCAAGAAACTTATCATGGGAAAGCTTATTTATTAGGTGATGGGGAGGCGGCTAGATGTTCAGATTGTCATGGTGCCCATAAAATTTTAAAAGTGAACAATCCTGATTCAGAGGTTGGATTCAAAAATATTGTAAAAACATGTCAGCAATGTCATGAAAATGCAAATCTTGCGTTTACAGGTTATTTAACTCATGCAACCCATAATGATAATGATGTATTATTTTGGGCATTTTGGGGAATGACCTCTTTACTTATTGTAGTCTTTGGGTTTTTTGGATTGCATACCTTGTTTTGGTTACCACAATCCCTTCGTGAGAGAAGAAAACATCATAAACCTATTTTAACAGAAGGACCTCAGAAATATTATCGCCGCTTTAATAAGCGTCAGCGAGTTACTCACTTAATGGTTATTCTAAGCTTCCTATTATTAGCCTTAACAGGAATGACTCTAAAATTTGCACATATGGAGTGGGCAAATTGGGTTGCTCGTCAACTAGGCGGAGTAAAATCAGCAGGACAAATTCATCGTTTTGCTGCCATTATTACATTTGGTTATTTTGCTTTTCATTTATCTACTTTATTTCAGCTTAAAAAGAAAGCTGGAATAAGTGCTAAAGAATTTTTATTTGGAAATAATTCGTTGATGTTTAGCAAGCAGGATATTCGAGATTTTGTTTCTTCAATGAAATGGTTTTTTGGTAAAGGCCCTCGTCCTGATTATGGACGTTGGACGTATTGGGAGAAATTTGATTATATGGCCGTATTCTGGGGAGTCGCAGTAATTGGCTTCTCTGGATTAATTTTATGGTTTCCAGAATTCTTCACCCAGTTTTTTCCTGGATGGGTTATTAATGTTGCTCAAATTATTCATAGTGATGAAGCTTTATTAGCTACAGGATTTATATTTACTGTTCACTTTTTTAATACGCATATGAGACCAGAATCATTTCCTATGGATACGGTTATTTTTACTGGACACGTTCCTTTGGAAGAGTATAAAAAAGATCGTCCAAGAGAGTATCAAGAATTACTTGATTCTGGTAAATTAGATTCAGTGGTTGTTGAAAAAGAAATCAGTAAAACAAAAATGAAAACAATCAAGTTCTTTGGTTATTTATTCCTTGGAATTGGTGTGGCTATTGTGATACTTATCATCTATTCGTTACTTATAGGCAATTATTAAAGTACGAATTGGATCATGGTATTATATTTGAATTTGATATCAGCTTTTAAATAATATAGTTTAACATAAAATTATTAATCATGATTAAAACTTTAACTTTTATTTGTCTTGTTGTTTTTTTAGGAAGTAGCAACCTGACAGCTCAAGATTTTGAGTACGTTGGTGCGAAAAAATGTAAGATGTGTCATAATAAAGATGCAAAAGGTGCGCAATATAAACAATGGGCAGGCACTAAGCATGCTAAGGCAATGGAGTCTTTGAATGCTGAAGAAGCAAAAGATCCTAAATGTTTGAAATGCCATTCTACTTTTGGTGCTGTAAATCCTGACTTAATTCTAACTCTTAAAGTAACAGATGGTGTTTCTTGTGAGTCTTGTCACGGTGCAGGGAGTAAATATTTTCCAAGTGGCATTATGAAAAATAAAGAAAAATCGATGGCTAAAGGTTTAATTATGCCAACTGAAGAAGTTTGTGTAGCATGTCATAATGATGAAAGCCCACATTTTAAAGGTTTTGATTTTGCTGAGTATGTGAAACAGATATCTCATCCTAATCCAACAGCAAAATAAGTATACTTATAGTCTATAAAAAAGTCCT
>JAOZUV010000335.1 GCA_029938505.1 Bacteroidales bacterium
TCCTGGACAACATGGTCCTAATAAAAGAAGGAAAAAACAATCAGAGTATGGTATACAGCTGCAAGAAAAACAAAAAGCTAAGTATACATATGGTATTCTTGAAAAACAATTTCGCAATATTTTTAAACTGGCTTCTCGCAAAAAAGGAATTACAGGTGAAAATCTGCTTAAACTAATTGAAGCTAGACTTGATAATACTGTGTATCGTCTTGGTATTTCACCTACACGTGCTGGTGCTCGTCAATTAGTTTCGCACCGACATATTACTGTTAACGGTGGTGTAGTTAATATCGCATCATATTCTCTTAAAGAAGGTGATGTTGTTGGAGTACGCGAAAAATCAAAGAGTTTAATCGCTATTACTGATTCATTAGAAAGTCCACATAAAAGCTTTTCATGGCTTGAGTGGGATTCTGAAAAACTACAGGGTAAATTCCTTAATTATCCAGCTCGAGATGAAATTCCTGAGAACATTAAGGAACAACTTATTGTTGAATTGTACTCTAAGTAGTAATTAATTAATTAAATTTTTAAAGTCAAATATACATTATGGCAATTTTAGCATTTCAGAAGCCCGATAAGGTTATAATGAATGAAGCCGACGAGTTTCACGGAATATTCGAATTCCGTCCACTCGAACCTGGTTTTGGTATAACCATAGGTAATGCCCTCAGACGAATTTTATTATCTTCACTAGAAGGATTTGCCATTACATCATTAAAGATTGATGGTGTAGTTCACGAATTTTCTACCGTGAAAGGTGTTGTTGAAGATGTTACTGAGATGGTTTTAAACCTTAAAAAGATACGTTTCAAACAACAGATTGAAGGTGAGAATAGTGAGAAAGTAAATATTGTAATTGGTGACCAAGATGTTTTTACAGCTGGTGATATTAATAAATTTTTATCAGTATTTCAAGTACTAAATCCTGATGAAGTTATTTGTCATTTAGATTCATCAGTTAAACTAAGCATGGAACTTACAATTGCAAAAGGTAGAGGATATGTTCCTGCTGAAGAAAATGTGGATGAAGAAGCATTGGTTGGAACTGTTGCTATCGATTCAATACACACACCAATAAAAAATGTTAAATATCATGTTGAGGATTTCAGAGTTGAGCAGAAAACTGATTATGAAAAACTCGTAATTGATATTATTACTGATGGTTCAATTCATCCAAAAGATGCATTGAAAGAAGCAGCAAAAATTTTAATTCATCATTTTATGCTTTTCTCCGATGAGAGAATTACACTCGAGACCGAAGAAAAATCTGTAAATGAAGAATTTGATGAAAACACATTACACGTTCGTCAGTTACTAAAATTAAAGCTTACCGATCTTGATTTGTCTGTAAGAGCTCTTAATTGTTTGAAAGCTGCTGATGTTGAAACATTAGGTGAACTTGTAGCATATAATAGAAACGATTTACTTAAGTTCAGAAACTTTGGTAAAAAATCTCTTACCGAACTTGATCAGTTAGTTGATGTAAAAGGTCTTGAGTTTGGTATGAATGTAGCAAAATATAAATTAGATAAGGAATAAGCGCGATGAGACACAGAAAAAGTTTTAACCACTTAGGAAGAACTGCATCACATAGGAAAGCAATGCTTTCAAATATGGCATCTTCCTTAATATTACACAAACGAATTACCACAACTGTAGCTAAAGCTAAAGCACTCAGGGGTTATGTTGAACCTTTGATTACCAAATCAAAAGAAGATACTACTCATTCAAGAAGAGTTGTTTTTAGCTATTTAACAGATAAATATGCTGTAACAGAGTTGTTTAGAAATATTTCACCAAAAATTACTGATCGTCCAGGTGGGTATACACGAATTATTAAACTTGGAAAACGTCTTGGTGATAATGCTGAAATGGCAATGATAGAGCTAGTTGATTTTAATGAGTTATTATTAACTGATAAAACTAAAAAAGCAAAATCAACACGTAGACGTAGAGGTGGTTCACCTAAAGCAAAAACGGAGGCAGTACCTGTTGTGGAAGAAGCACAAAATGACGTAATTGAAGATGCAGTTGTTGTAGAAGAAAAAGCAGCTGATACTTCAGAAACTGAAAAGAAAGAAGAAAATAAGTAGTATTTACTTTAATCTAATACTTTAATAAATGGACAGGGGATATTTCTCTTGTCCTTTTTTATTATAATACCAAATACAATTCCATATTCCTTTTTTTTATCAGTGAATTACAAATTGCACGAATCTCAACTTTTCTTTGTCTTGTAAATTCAGAGAATCATATAATTTCGATTAGAAATAGTATTAAATATTTTAAATAGGTCGATATTTGTAGTGCATCCTAGAAAATAGTTTAAGCGATATTAGAATAAAATATTGTATTTTCGCTAATTAATTTTAAAGATAAATTTATGAGTCAGATTGCAAATATACACAGTAGACAAATATTGGATTCCCGCGGAAATCCTACAGTGGAGGTTGATGTTTATACAACAACAGGTATAGTTGGACGTGCAGCTGTTCCTTCAGGAGCATCAACTGGAATTCATGAAGCCGTTGAGTTAAGAGATGGTGATAATGATGTTTTTATGGGAAAAGGTGTTCTGAAGGCTGTGCAGAATGTAAATAATATATTAGCTGAGGAATTAAATGGATATTATGTAACCGATCAAGTTGAAATTGATAAGCGCATGATTGAAATTGATGGAACTCCCAATAAAGCTAACTTAGGTGCTAATGCCATACTTGGAGTTTCAATGGCAGTAGCCCATGCGGCAGCACAAGAAACTAATCAGCATTTATTTAGATATATTGGTGGGGTAAATGCTAAAATGCTTCCCATTCCTATGATGAATATACTCAACGGTGGATCACATGCTGATAATAGTATTGATTTTCAAGAATTTATGATAATGCCAGTTGGTGCCAGTAGTTTTAGCGAAGCGCTAAGAATGGGTACTGAGGTGTTTCATAATCTAAAATCTGTTCTTAAAAAAGCTGGTTATTCTACAAACGTTGGTGATGAGGGTGGCTTCGCTCCTAATTTAAAGTCTAATGAAGAAGCTGTAAAAGTTGTACTTGAGGCAATAGATAAGGCTGGTTACCGTGCAGGCGAAGATATCTTTATCGCTCTTGATCCTGCATCGTCAGAATATTTCATAAAAGAAGAAAATGTTTATCATTTAAAATGGTCAACAGGCGAAAAATTAACTCCTGCTGAAATGGTTGACTACTGGGATAACTGGACAAAGAAATACCCAATATTATCCATTGAAGATGGTATGGACGAAGACGATTGGGATGGTTGGAAACTTATGACCGACCGAATGGGTGACAGAGTGCAAATAGTAGGAGACGATTTGTTTGTAACTAACACCG
>JAOZUV010000336.1 GCA_029938505.1 Bacteroidales bacterium
TGAAAGTTTTAGTTTTCATAAAGTTGCGAGGGTTATGTAATATATAAATATGTGATGATCAATTATAATACCCCCCTATTGAATTTGTTTAGTTTTATATTAATTCATTAAGATAAATGTATTTTTGTTATAATTATTTCTTAATTCTGAGGTATGAATAATGATGAGAAATTGTTTAAGCGCGATGTTTTATCGGTCGAACATATTGTAAAAAATAAAGTTTTCCAGATTTCGTTTGCCAAAACAAAAGAGTTTATAGCTGGTCAAGTAGTTGCTTTAAGTTCAAATTTAAAAATTCCTGCTCGATTATATAGTATTGCAAGTGGAGAGGATGAGAATGAAATACGCATATTATTTGATATGATTCCTGAGGGGGTGTTGACTAATCAATTGTCGAAACTTAAGAAAGGGAATAGTATATATGTATCTGATCCTTTTGGAAGATTTATATGTGATAATTTGCCAGCCTATTGGATTGCATCTGGAACTGGTATAGCCCCATTTGCTTCAATGTTTTTTTCAGGATTAGGTAAAAATAAAATCCTGATTCATGGAGGACGAAGGCTTGATTCATTTTATTATGAGAATAATTTTGCACCTGCTTTAGGGAAAAATTATATTCGATGTTGTTCTCAAGAAAAAGGGAATGGTGTTTTTGAAGGTAGGCTAACTGAATATTTGCGAGATAACAATAACTTCCCAACAGATTATAAATATTACCTTTGTGGAAGTGCTGAAATGGTTGTAGAAACCAGAGATATTTTGATTAGTAAAGGAGTCCCTTTTGATAAAATTATTGCAGAGATTTATTTTTAGAATATGAAAGAAAAACTTTTTGGGAAAACATTAGAAGAGCTTCAAGATATTGTACGGGCTGAAGGAATGCAAAAGTTTGTGGCAAAACAAATGGCCGAATGGCTTTACAAAAAGCAGGTGCAAACGGTGGATGAAATGCGCAATCTGTCGAAAAAGAATCGTGATGTATTGAATGAAAAGTTTGAGATTGGATTGTATCCGCCCAAGAGTGTACAGGAATCTGTTGACGGAACTAAAAAATATTTATTCACGGCCGGTAAAGGCCGTTTTATTGAAGCAGCCTATATTCCAGATAAGAATCGTGCAACACTTTGTGTTTCTTCACAGGTCGGTTGTAAAATGGGTTGCTTGTTTTGTATGACCGGCAAACAAGGATTTCAAGCACAGTTAAGTGCTGGCAAAATTGTAAACCAAATTCATAGTTTGCCAGAGTTTGAGAAACTTACAAATATTGTTTATATGGGCATGGGTGAGCCTTTTGATAATTTGGATAATGTTTTAAAATCGCTTCAAATACTTACTTCAGATTGGGGTTATGCCTGGTCGCCAAAACGGATCACTGTTTCAACCATTGGGATAATCCCAGCAATGCTCACGTTTTTGGAGCAATCAAAAGCACATTTGGCTGTTAGTCTTCATTCTCCTTTTGAAGATGATCGCAAAAAAATCATGCCCATCGAAAATGTATATTCTTTACCTCAATTAATAAAAGCGATCAAAGATTTTGATTTTGGTCGTCAGCGCAGGATATCATTTGAGTATATCTTGTTTAAGGATTTTAACGATACCCAAAAGCATGTCAATGAATTAGCTAAAATTTTAAATAAGATAAAATGTCGGATTAACCTTTTACGGTTTCACCCTATTCCTGATTCGCCATTAAAAAGTCCTGATGATTCTCAGATTGAATGGTTTCGTGATGCATTAACGGCAAAAGGGATAACAACAACCATTCGAGCCTCTCGGGGCATGGATATTTTTGCTGCCTGCGGACTCTTATCTACGAAAGAATTATTAAAGAAAAAAAGTGATTAGCTTTGGAATTCTTCAATTTGTTTTAAGCCCCATAATTACTATATTTGATTAGGAGCAAATCAAAATTAAATGTTAGCACGTATTCTTTTAGTTGATGACCTAGAACCGAACCTCTACTTACTTAAAAAATATTTAGAAAGTTTGTCTGTTAAAATCGATTCTTGTATGTATCCCTTGCAAGTTGAGAATCTGGTCACTAAACATTTTTATTCGTTAATTATTTTGGATATTCAAATGCCAGATCTTAATGGTTTTGATTTAGCTGCAATTATTCGTAAAACAGAATTAAATAAACATACTCCAATAATATTTGTAACGGGTGTTTTTAGTGATAACGAAAGTATTGTAAAAGCATATAAGAGTGGAGCTGTTGATTTTATAATGAAGCCTGTCAATAAAACTGTTTTAATTTCAAAGGTTAAAATCTTTTTGGAGTTATTTAATCAAAAAAAAGAACTTCAAAGAAAATCAGTTTTGCTTGAAAAATACATTGCTAAATTAAAAATGGCTGAAAAAAAACGTTTGCGATATTTAATTGAAGGAGAGGATAAAGAGCGGGAACGAATTTCTCGCGATTTACATGATGGGCTTGGACAATATTTATCGGCAGCAACCTTAAATTTTGGATCCATTTTAAATGAAATAAAATCAAAAGGCGATAAAAGTTCGGAGAAGTTTGAAGCAGGTTATGATTTATTAAAGAAAGCTATTGAGGAAAGTAGAACCATGACTCGGCAATTAATGCCAAAATCGATTAATGACTTTGGATTGACTGAAAGTATAAAGTCTTTGATTGTAACTCTCGTGAAAAGTACAGGGCTGAATATCAGGTTTCTAAGTAATTTATCCGAGAAGAGATTAAATAAACATGCAGAAACTAATTTATATCGAATTTCTCAGGAATGTTTAAATAATGCAATAAAGCACTCAGGAGCAACAGAAATTGTTTTGCAATTATTTTTACGCGATGATGTTGTTAGTTTGACATATGAAGATAATGGAGTCGGCTTTGATCTTGTTTCAATGGACTCCGAGTTTGATTCTTATGGTTTACAAATTATGAGTAATCGAACACAATTAATGAATGGTTATATACAAATTGAAAGTTCTGTTGGTAAAGGCACTTTTGTAAGTGTCGAAATTCCTTACAAAAATATATCCTTATGAGTGAAATAAAAATTCTTATCGTTGATGATCATAAAATGATTCGGGATGGCATAAGATCAATGCTTCAAGGAGAAAAGGAATATATTATTGTAGCTGAAGCTTCGAATGGACGAGAGGCTTTGATGAAATTGGAAGAAGTTGAGGCTGATTTGGTAATAATGGATATTAATATGCCAGAGATGAATGGTGTAGAATGCACCATTGAAATAACTAAAAAATATTTGGATACCAAGGTATTGGCTTTAACTATGCATGATGAAGAATTATATTTAGTTAAAATGATGGAAGCAGGTGCTTTTGGTTATATTTTAAAAGACTTAGGAAAAGATGT
>JAOZUV010000337.1 GCA_029938505.1 Bacteroidales bacterium
GAAATAAAACTGTTGAGGTAACAGATGCTGAAGGAAAAACTACTGAGTATAAAGCCGATCATATTATTTTGGCAACCGGAGCTCGTTCTCGTGAGCTTCCAAATTTAAAACAAGATGGGAAAAAAATAATTGGTTATCGCGAAGCCATGACCATGCCAAAACAACCAAGATCTATGGTGGTGGTTGGTTCAGGTGCGATAGGTTCTGAGTTTGCTTATTTTTATAAAAGTATTGGAACTGAAGTTACTTTGGTGGAGTTTTTACCTGAAATCGTTCCTTTAGAAGATGTAGAAGTATCAAAAACTTTGGGTCGTTCGTTCAAGAAAATGAAGATGAAAGTGATGGTTGGGTCATCCGTTGAAAGTGTTGATACCAAAGGTGATCTTTGTAAAGTAAAAGTAAATACCAAAAAAGGCGAAGTTGAAATTGAAGCTGAAGTTGTTTTATCAGCAGTTGGTATTGCAACTAATATCGAAGGAATAGGATTAGAAGAGGTAGGTGTTGATACGGATAAAGGCAAAGTAAAAGTCAATGAGTTTTACGAAACAAATGTAGCTGGTGTTTATGCCATTGGAGATATTATTGAAGGACCAGCACTTGCTCACGTAGCCTCTCACGAAGGCATTCTTTGTGTAGAGAAAATTGCAGGTAAAGATGTAGAGCCATTGGATTATGGAAACATTCCGGGCTGTACTTATACAATTCCTGAAGTAGCGTCTGTTGGTATGACAGAGAAACAAGCCAAAGAAGCCGGATACGAAGTTAAAGTGGGTAAATTTCCATTTACTGCTTCTGGTAAGGCTAGTGCTGGTGGAAATAAAGAGGGTTTTGTAAAAGTTATTTTTGATGCAAAATATGGTGAATGGTTAGGTTGTCACATGATTGGTGATAATGTAACAGAGATGATTGCTGAAGCGGTGGTGGCTCGTAAATTAGAAACAACCGGTGAAGAAATTATTAAAGCGGTACATCCACATCCAACCATGAGCGAAGCGGTGATGGAAGCTGTGGCTGCTGCTTATGATGAGGTGATTCATTTGTAATATATGAATAAAGGCACTTCGACTACGCTCAGTGCACAGTAATTAATTTAAATATGATTTAATGGAAATTATCAAGACTAAGATTCCCGGATTATTGATTATAAAACCTGTGGTTTTTGAGGATGATCGTGGTTATTTTTTCGAATCATTTAGCAATGCAAAATTTCAGGAAGCTGGAATTGAAGCACAATTTGTACAGGATAATGAATCAAAATCGCAGAAAGCTGTGTTAAGAGGATTGCATTTTCAAAATCCTCCCTATGCTCAAGGGAAATTAGTTAGAGTTATGCGGGGTTCGGTCTTAGATGTTGCGGTCGATATCCGTAAAGGATCGCCTACTTATGGTGAGTGGGAATCCATTGTTTTATCAGGAGAAAATAAAATGATGTATTGGATTCCTGCCGGCATGGCTCACGGTTTTTCTACTCTGGAAGACGATACTATTTTCTTTTATAAATGTACAAATACCTACAATAAAGAATCAGAAGGAAGTATTCGTTGGAATGATCCGGATTTAGGAATTGATTGGGGAGTTGAAAACCCGATCTTATCGGAAAAAGATAAAATATCTTCTATGTTTAAAGATTTTAAATCGAACTTTAATTTTTAGTATAAAAACCTTTAATTATGAGAAAATTCATCTATTTATTTTCTATTTTATTTTTTGTAGCTTGTACTACAGTTCCTATTACAGGTCGCCAGCAGCTCAAACTTATTTCTAGCTCAGAGTTAAATGCGATGGCTTTTCAAAGCTATGGTGATTTTATGAAAGAAAATAAACTCTCAACAAATAAAAAGGATGCTGCACTTGTTAATAAAGTAGGAAATAAAATTAAAACAGCTGTAGAGGCTTATCTTTTATCTATTAATCAAAGCAATTTAACCAAGGGCTTTGAATGGGAATTTAATCTTGTTGAAAATGAACAAGTAAATGCTTGGGCAATGCCTGGTGGTAAGGTCGTTTTTTATTCAGGGATCATTCCTGTTTGCCAGAATGAAGTTGGTATAGCCGTAGTAATGAGTCATGAAATTGCTCATGCAGTTGCGGGACATGGTAATGAACGTATGAGTCAGGGAATGTTAACGCAATTAGGTGGACTTGCTTTAAGTGCTGCTTTAAAAGAAAAACCTGAGAAAACTCAAAACTTATTCTTAACAGCTTTTGGCTTAGGAGCACAAGTTGGCGTGCTTTTACCATTTAGTCGAACTCATGAAAAAGAGGCGGATCGTTTAGGTATAATATTTATGGCAATGGCTGGATATGATCCACAAGCTGCTCCCGAATTTTGGAAAAGGATGTCGAAAAATAGTCAAGGGAAAGAACCCCCTGAGTTTTTATCTACACACCCATCAAATAGTACACGAATAGCTGATTTAGAAGCAGCCATTCCTGAAGCTTTGTCATATAAAAAATAGAGGAATTATACGAATAATGCGAGGAGAATTGATTGAACAGCAAGACAAAGTTGAGGGAAATCCAAGTGAAGAATCACATTTGCAGATTTTTGGAGCACGTGTGCATAATCTCCAGAATATTGATATTTTAATTCCACGAGATAAATTAGTAGTAATTACCGGATTAAGTGGGAGTGGGAAGTCATCCCTAGCTTTTGATACCATTTATGCTGAGGGACAACGCCGTTATATGGAAACCTTCTCGGCTTATGCTCGCCAGTTTATAGGCAATATGGAGCGGCCGGATGTAGATAAAATTACGGGCTTAAGTCCTGTAATTTCCATCGAGCAAAAAACCATTAATCGCAATCCTCGATCAACTGTTGGAACCATTACTGAAATTTACGATTTCATGCGCTTACTTTATGCACGTGCTGCTGAGGCATACTCGTATGAAACAGGGGAGAAGATGGTTCGTTATTCGGAAAAGCAAATTACCCAGCTTATTCTTGATGATTATGCCGATAAAAAAGTAATGATATTAGCTCCGATTGTAAAAGGTCGGAAAGGACATTATCGCGATCTTTTTGAGCAGATTCGCAAACAAGGTTTTTTGCGTGTGCGGGTGGATGGAGAAATCAGAGAGATTACTTTTGGAATGCAGTTGGATCGCTACAAAGTTCATACAATTGAAATTGTAATTGATCGTATTCAGGTTAAAGAAGGGGATGAAAAACGCATCGTTCAATCATTGCAAACAGCCCTTAAACATGGTAAAGGCATCTTAATGATTTTGGATGTTGAAAGTAATGAAGCTCGGCATTTTAGTAAGAATTTGATGTGTCCAACATCTGGGATTGCATATGATGATCCGGAGTCCAATACTTTTTCTTTTAATTCTCCTTATGG
>JAOZUV010000338.1 GCA_029938505.1 Bacteroidales bacterium
TCAGAATTGGTATTAATGCCCATTAGTCAATTGCTCGATTTCTTTAAAACTATAAAATTGAATGAGCAAGATCAAAATGTTTCGAAACGACTTTTACTGGAAATAACAAATCGCTTGCAATTTTTAAATGATGTAGGCTTAGGATATCTAAACCTTAACAGAAAGTCCAACACCTTGTCTGGTGGCGAATCACAACGAATAAATCTTGCAACTTCACTTGGAAGCAGTTTGGTTGGTTCAATGTATATTTTAGATGAACCCAGCATTGGTCTACACCCTCGCGATACTGAAAAATTAGTAAGCGTTTTGGTAAAATTGAGGGATTTAGGAAACACCGTGATCGTTGTTGAGCATGAAGAAGATATCATAAAAGAAGCAGATCAAATAATCGACATTGGCCCAATGGCAGGAGTGCATGGCGGTGAATTAATATTTCAAGGGGATTTCCAAAAATTACTAAAAGACGAGACTTCCTTAACGGCACAATATTTAAATGGGATTAAACAGATTAAAATTCCAACAAGCAGAAGAAAATGGAACGACTTCATCCAAATTGAAGGAGCACAGGAAAATAATCTTAAAAATATTGATGTGAAAATTCCATTAAATATAATGACTGTGATCACGGGTGTCAGTGGATCTGGAAAATCTTCACTGGTCAAAACTGTTTTATACCCTGCTCTCAAAAAACAATTTGGTGGTTTCAACGGAAAATCAGGAAAGTATAAACAAATTTCAGGAGATATTAGCCGTATTGCTGATATTGAATTTATTGATCAGAATCCAATTGGACGTTCATCCCGTTCCAATCCTGCTACTTATGTAAAAGCCTACGACGAGATTAGATCCTTATTTGCCGATCAACAATTGGCTCAAATCAGAGGTTATAAACCTGGTTATTTTTCCTTCAATATTGCTGGAGGAAGATGTGATGTTTGCGAAGGAGATGGGACAGTCAATATCGAAATGCAATTCATGGCTGACATCCAGTTGACTTGCGAATCCTGCAATGGAAGTCGTTTCAAAGACGAAGTTTTGGATATTAGATATAGAGGTAAAAATATTTCTGACATATTAAATATGACCATTAATCAGGCAATTCAATTTTTTAGTGAGGGTGAGAAAATAAATACTGCCGAGAACCGTATCATTTCAAAACTTAAGCCCCTTCAAGATGTAGGCTTGGGTTATCTTGGACTCGGACAGTCATCCTCAACCATGAGTGGTGGCGAAGCCCAACGAATAAAGTTGGCTTTTTTCTTATCTAAAGGAAGCAATTCGACTCCTACCCTTTTCATTTTTGATGAGCCCACTACAGGTTTGCATTTTCATGACATCTCAAAACTTTTAGATGCTTTTTCAGCACTCATAAAAAATGGTCATACAGTACTCGTCATTGAACATAATGCCGAAATCATTAAATCAGGTGATTGGCTCATTGACCTCGGGCCTGAGGGAGGAGACTTAGGTGGAAATATTGTTTTTGAAGGAATTCCTGAAAATATAGTACATTGCAAAAAATCCTATACAGGACATTTTTTATCGAATAAACTAGACTGATTAATTTTTATGGATAGAAAAGAAAAGGTTTTTAGCATTCTCAAAAAACTGAGAATTGAATATCATTTAACCAACCACCCCCCTGTTCCAACAGTTGAAGAAGCATCAAAATATTGGGCTGATCTTGAATCTGCCCATTGTAAAAATTTATTCTTTCGAAATCATAAAGGAAATAAACATTATCTGGTTTTATTAGATCACAGAGAAACACTCGCTATCAAAGACTTAGAACAACGCCTTAAACAAGGAAAAATCAGTTTTGCTTCTGAAAAAAGATTAGACAAATATTTAGGTTTAAAAGCAGGCAGTGTTTCACCTTTCGGGCTAATTAATGATGATGAAAATCATGTCCATATTTTTATCGACGAAAACCTAAAAAAATCAGGACGAATCAGTTTCCATCCTAATGATAATACTGCTACATTAGTAATCATTTTTGAGGATTTTATTAAATACTTGGATTGGACAGGAAACTCTTACGAATTCATACAACTATACAATTGACATGAAAAAATTACTTTTTACAATTTTAATCGCATTTATTTTACAATCATGCAACACATTATCTGATTCCAAAATCAGAAAAGAAGCTAAACGAATACATCAAAAAGCACTTACATTGGATTCGCATACCGATACACCTATGTGGTTTGGAAATAAAGATTTTGATTTTGGCAAGAATAATAAAGCTATAAATAGAAGTAAAATAGACATCCCTCGGATGGAAGAAAGTGGACAAGATGTCGTTTTCTTAGCATCTTTTATTGGACAAGGAGCACGAGATGAAGAGGGAAATCTTAGAGCTAAAAATAAAAATGCTGAAATAATCGACAATATCTATAAAGTTATTGAAGCGAATAAAGAAAAAGCATCTATTGCATTAAATCCGGAAGATGCCTATCAACTCGAAAAAGAAGGAAAAAGAGCTTTTTTTATTGGCATTGAAAATGGCTATCCATTAGGAAAAGATTTATCATTAGTCGAAGAAAATTTTAATAAAGGGGCGCGTTACATTACCCTTTGCCACACCCGTAATAATGATATTTGCGATTCATCAACAGATACTATAGAGCACAATGGACTGTCTGATTTTGGAATTTCAGTAGTCAAAGAAATGAATCGGATTGGGATGCTTATTGATGTCTCACACATTTCTGATAAAAGCTTTTTAGATGTTATTGAACAATCTAAAACCCCTGTGATTGCATCACATTCGTGTGCAAGAGCAATTTGCGACAATCCAAGGAATTTATCGGACGACTTACTACTAAAATTGAAGGAAAATGGAGGTGTAATCCAAATGTGTATATTAAGTGCTTATGTAAAAAAGCCAGCACCACAGCCAATCAGAGATAGCTTGAAAAATATTGTAATGATAAAATACAGAAATCTGACTCCCGAATCTACGAGTGAGGAAAAAGCTGAAATTCGTAGAGAATGGTATGCCATTGACGAGACTCACCCTCAAGCTTTGGCTACCGTTTCAGATGTTGTTGATCATATCGATCATATCGTTCAATTAATAGGAATTGATCATATTGGAATAGGAACTGATTTTGATGGTGGTGGCGGTGTCAAAGATTGTTTTGACATAAGTGAAATGGGTAACATTACTTACGAATTAGTAAAAAGAGGTTATACAGAAGAAGATATCATTAAAATTTGGGGTGGTAATTTTATGCGCGTATTTGGAGAAGTGATTCAGTATGCAGAAAATTAAAAAACGGATGATTAATATTTAGTTTTATTAAGAATGAGTTTAAAAATAAGCTCTATCTTTACAATA
>JAOZUV010000339.1 GCA_029938505.1 Bacteroidales bacterium
CATAAAACACCGTAATCAAATACATTGCAATAATTTCTTCTTTGGTATAATTACGTTCCAACATCACTGCAGTTACCCATTCTTTGAGTTTAGCTACAACTAAATCCATGGTGGATGGATTTCTTTTACGAGGAAAAAGATTTTTAGCCAACTGCTGAGTGATTGTACTTCCTCCGCCACGTGTATTACCTGTTGCTACACCATAAGCTACCCGAAACAGAGCTTTCCCATCAACGCCTGAGTGCTTCTCAAAACGTATATCTTCGGTAGCAATCAAGGCATTTATTAAATGAGGAGAAAGATCCCTATAATTTACATTTGATCTATTCTCAAAATAAAAGGTTCCTAAAAGTTTTCCATCAGCCGAAATCACTTCTGTAGCTAAGCTATTTTGTGGGTTTTCGAGTTCGGCGAAGCTGGGCATTTCACCAAATAATCCAGATGATATTCCAACAAATAACAATACCACAAGCAGTACCGCGCTTGCAAAAATAATCCAAAATCTACCAATGTAGTTTATGTTGAGCTTTGGTATTTTTATCTTGATCATTATTTAATTTCTTTACTGATTTTAATTCCAACATCTTTTATCCCACTTAAAGCTTCGTCTCTCATGGCCTGTTCAATCTGCATTTTATACAAACCACTCACAGGAAAAAATAAATTTTCACGAATCAAATGCAAACTTTCTTTGATATCACCCATTCCTTTACCAAGCCATTTACCACGCACATTTGCTAAAATACATTCAATCGTATCACGACTCGACTGACCATTTGGAAAAGTAGTTTCTATAAAGAAATAAATATTACTGTAATTGTAATCAACATTATTTCTGAGATTGATATAAAATGAATAAGGTGAAAGGCTATCTTGAATAGTAAATTCAAAATCAATCGAATGGTTAATTTTCCACGGCTGATCAACGGACTGACTTTCGTTAATTACGAAATTGCTACCACAAGAAGCTAACAAAGTCATTAAAAGTATCAACAAAAATCCTTGTTTTATTCTAATTCTCATAAATATATCTCCATTATAAAGGTATAATGGGTTTTAGGTATAATTTATTGCCTTCTTTTTTTCTTTTTTTTCGTATCGAAGCGATTTAGCGCATCTTGTCCAACCACGTTTTCAAAATCAGTTTCTGGTTCTTCAATGGAATCTAATATGACGAAATTTTCTAGTTTTTCAGGTAATTTCTCTTTAGCATTCAGCTCCATGATATGCTTTACCTTTTTAACTGTTAAGGTCATCATGCTTGCGGGCTGATCTTCGTAAGAATACCACATCATTTTTTTAAAGACATCAGATTTTTGATGTAGTGCATTTCCTTTTTTTGTTTTTAGAACGACTGAACTATCTGGAAAATCTTTTAAAGCATCGATATAGGCATCGCGTTCAAAATTTAAACAACACTTAAGTTTTGAACACTGACCTGTAAGCTTTTGTGGATTTAAGGATAATTGTTGAGTACGAGCAGAATTAGTTGTCACAGAATTGAAATTACACATCCAAGTAGCACAACAAAGTTCGCGACCGCAAGAACCAATTCCACCCAAACGCGCCGCTTCCTGACGAACACCAATCTGGCGCATCTCAATACGGATTTTAAATTCATCCGCTAATATTTTAATCAATTCTCTAAAATCAACCCTATCTTCGGCTGTATAATAAAACACTGCTTTTGTTCCATCGCCCTGATATTCAACATCGTTCATTTTCATTTCCAATTTTAAATCACGTGTGATTTTCTTGGTTTTGTACATGGTATTATCTTCCTTATCGACAGAAGTTATCCATTTTTCGATATCGGTAGTACGAGCACGACGGTATAATTTTTTTATCTCTTGGGAAGTGGGGTCAACATTTTTGCGTTTCATTTGCAAACGAGACGTTTCTCCAGTGAGAGTAACAATGCCAATATCATGACCTGGAACTGCTTCTACAGCAACAATATCTCCAACATGAATTTCAAAATCGCCTTGAATACGGTAAAATTCTTTATGATTATTTTTAAAGCGAACCTCCACACAATCAAATCGAATCATGCCTGATGGAAGGTCAATATCCCCTAACCAATTATTGTCAGAAAGCTTGCAATTAATTTTATTATATACCTTTTCATTCTCGCCTTCATCACTTGGTTTACAGCCACATCCACGGGTTAAAAAAGTGTTATTATCTTTGGTTTGTATATTATCGTCACTCATTGGTTTTCAAATTTGAATTGCAAATTTACTAAAAATTGCTAGCTAAGCTTCGTTCAGCTTCAATAAGCGCATTGATTTTAGTGATAAATCCAGAAAAAGAATGGACGGATTTGCATTCCTCTCTATATGAAATAAAGCTTTGTTAAATTCTTTTGTAAATTGTTGAATATTGGCCGAATTTATAAAAGGAGAAAACTTTTGCGTAAAATCCATTTCTTCATTTTCCAGTTTCACCAAATCATTCTGATGCAGATTTAACAAAATCGTGTTTCGTGCTGTTCGTAAGGCATAGCTCAAAAAACTTTTTTGCTTTTCGCGACCAATTTTTGAAATATCGCCCACAAAACTTACAAGCTTAACAACATCATTTGAAAAACACAATCGCATCCAATCACGGAATAAAACAAAATTAGCTTGTTCATCCTCATCCGATTCCAGATTTTTTAATGCCAATTGATAACTCCCATCCGAAAGATTTACGACTCTCCTTGCCTCTTCTTCCAAGCATTCTTTTTTTTGCATTAATGCAGAAACCAAAACCTCATCCTTGATCTTTGGAATTTTTACAATCTGAGTACGTGAGCGAATGGTTGGCAAAATTTTATCCTGATCCTCGCTAATTAAAATAAAAAGGGTTTTCTCAGGCGGTTCTTCCAATATTTTTAAAATTTTTGGTGCTGCCGCATGAAATAATTTATCAGCCATCCAAATAATCATCACCTTGTACTCAGCTTCGTAAGATTTATAAGCCAAAGTGGTAATGATAGAATTACAATCGTCTTTATTAATGATGGCTTGCTTGTTTTCAATTTCGATAGCTTCGTACCACTGATTAAGGCTAACATAGGCCGAATTCTCCAACAATAATTTTCGCCAAGACTCTACAAATTCAACACTTTTAGGCTTTTTGACTCCTTTGGTTGCTGCTACCGGATAAATAAAATGCAAATCAGGATGAGCCAGTTTTTCAAATTTTATGCAAGATGGACATTCGCCACAGGAATCTTCATCGGCTCGGCTGGTACAATTTACATATTGAGCATAAGCGATAGCCAAGGCTAATTTCCCCACACCCGAAGCACCCAAAAACAATTGGGCATGACTTACCCGCTGGTCTTTAACAG
>JAOZUV010000340.1 GCA_029938505.1 Bacteroidales bacterium
AGCACTTGCTCAAAAGCTAAAAATTTAAGAACACCCAAATTCACAGTAGGATGGAAACGTAACCCACCTTTGTAAGGTCCAATCGCAGAGTTCATCTCAATACGATATCCTTTATTGATTTGGATTTCGCCTTTGTCATCTAACCAAGGTATACGGAAAAGAATAACTCTTTCTGGTTCAGCGATACGCTCAAGAATTTTGTTTGTTTTGTAGATTGGATTTTCTTCGATGTAAGGAATCAAAGTTTCTGCTACTTCATGAACTGCTTGGTGGAATTCTGATTCACCTGGATTTTTTGCAATGATTTTAGCCATAAAATCATTTACTTGTTCTAATGCCATAATTTTTATTTTTTAAGATTTATAATTAGGTTTTCATTAATTTCAAATCAATATTAGGAATTTTTAAGATGGCTTTTACCTCCATACATTCAAATTCAGTAGTCCCCTTATCAATTTCCGTGAAACACGCAAAGGGGAATTCTGAGGGTAAAACAATAATTCAAATTCGGGAGAGATAATTTGCAAGTTTCTCAACTATAAAAGGAATACGATTTTTTATATATATATAAACTTATTATATTTGAAATTCAAACTAACATAATGAAACTTACCTCAAAAGAAATTTTCAAAAAACTTACTGATGATTATAAGATTGTTGGTGAAAAAGGGTGTATAAAATTTACACTAAAAGGGTTAACAATTACAATAAAAACAAAAGACACTGTTGGCAACTTAATTCAAGAATGGTTAAAGGCCTGGTTAATTGAAAATGACATTGATTTTCAACTAAAACCAAACACGCAAGATTTCCCTGATTTTATGCTTGATAAAGATAACCCAAAAAGGGGAATGCTTGAAGTGAAATCATTTGATTATAGCAAGTCAGCAAATTTTGATGTTGCAAATTTTATGTCTTATAGAAGATCAATTATTGAAAACCCTCATCGAATTGATTCTGATTATTTAATTTTTGGTTATAGAATGAATGATGGAGCTTTAGAAATTGCAGATGTCTGGCTTAAGAAAGTATGGGAAATAACAGGACCAAGTGGTGATTGGCCTTTGAAATGTCAAGTAAAGCAAGGTGATCTCGTAAATATTAGGCCGATTAAATGGTATAAAAATCAAAAAACAA
Source organism: Bacteroidales bacterium (assembly GCA_029938505.1). The sequence continues at coordinate 1,138 of JAOZUV010000340.1, forward strand.
AATTTAAACCTTTTAATTCTGCATTAGATTTTTTAAACGCTTTTCAGGAAAACCAATACAAATATGGCAAAACACGACTTGAAAAAGAAACAGCTTTATTTCTCGATAAAGTTAAAAAAGGCTATAAAGATTCTACAGGTAAAGATTTAAGCTGATATTTTGATTTTATTGCCTCTGCGATTCTTAGTGATACAAACTTAACAACTGGAATAGCGATAGTATTACCTAACAGATCAAATGCTTCATTCTCTTTTACAAGTAATTTATAATCTTTAGGGAAGCCAAACAAACTTAATCCTTCTCCTAATGATAATTTTCTCAGCCCTTTCCCATCAGGAACAGCAAGTCGTGACATATCAGTAGCAACCAAAGTTGGAACAATATCGTCTGGGTTCAAAATTTTGTTAAACTCAAAACTTAATTTTCCTGTCACAATATTATAACCTTTAGGCTTGGATCTATCATAATCACGATAATGTTTAATCCCTTCAATAGTAATCTCTTCAATTAAACCCTTAGGATGTTCATATCTCAAATAACCTTTCTCTACTAAATCATCTAAATCTTTTTTAAGCGTTTTAGATTTATGAAAAGTGCTAATTTGGTTTATAGTTAATGGCATGCCATCCATCCATTTAATACCAATATCATCAGCCCATTTTTTTTGACGACGGGCTTTAAAAAGTTTATTTAGTATTCTATGCTGTTCTTTCGAAACAGAACCCTTCAATTCTATATCCCAAGAATGAATATTGTTTTCACCACCACGTTTATCCTTAATACTCTTACCGTACAACTCTTTAACATTATAATGGGTAAGAAGTTTTTTAACAAACTCTGAATCCAAAGTTGAAAGATTTTTTTGCATTACACTTTTGAATACTTTATGCTCAGGAGAATGCCCGTTTATTTCAACATCTTGATCCTTCATTCCAACAATAAAAATTCTTTTCCTTGATTGAGGTAATCCAAAATCAACAGAATCAAAAACTTTCCAAACAATTGTATATCCTAACTCGTTACCTAAAATATGTAAAATTGTTTTAAGAGTTTGACCCATTTTATCAGATTTATTTTTTAGATCATGCTTAACGAGTCCTTCCACATTCTCTAAAATAAACCCATATGGTCTTTTAGATCGGAGTATTCTTTCAATTTCAAAAAAAAGAGTGCCTCTTGTATCCAAAAAACCTAACCTTTTTCCACTAGCACTAAATGGCTGACATGGAAACCCGCCGAGTAAAAAATCAAAATCTGGAATATCTTCATTTTTCACTTTAAATATGTCTCCAACTAATGATTCGTGTAAAAAATTATCATTTAAAGCTTTTATTGCATATGGCTTAATTTCTGAAGTTAACACACACCGTGTTTCAAATCCTAAACCTTTAAAAGAATCTTCAAACCCAATCCTCAGTCCTCCTAATCCTGCAAACAAATCAATAAATTTAATAGGTCTCATCTCTTAATAATTTGTATTCAACATTTGGTTCAGCAGCAATTAATAATTGGTTTTCTACAATGAGATTCTTGCATCCAAGAACATGTAAACATTGAAACAAAAAAGAAGCACTAAAAGTTCCTCTACAAATTTTGCTATCAATGCTTGATTTTGTTTCGTTTACACCAATTTTTTGCAAACGAGATGCAAGTTCTTCATGAGAGATTCCTCGTTTTACTAGCTCAACTTTTAATAATCGTTTGGAATGTCCATTCCATTTTTTGGCTTCCATATCTACAAATAATAATTGCAAATATGCAAATATATTTACATAAATGCAAGTATATTTGCATTATTTTGATCGTATGTAATGTATGTATTCTTTAAATTATTTATCCTGAATAAAAAAATTGATAAGAAATCTATATTGTGACTCTCCAATCAACTCAAGGCACACCGAACTTTAGTTCATTTTAGGCACTTAAATTTCTATGATATCATTTTTGATTCCGAACTTTACTAAGTCAACCGTGGTTTTCAGGTTGAGCTTTTTCATCACATTGGTTTTGTGAGATTCAACAGTACGCACACTGATAAAAAGCTTATCGGCAATTTCTTTATTAGTGTAACTATTCCCAAATAATTTTAATACTTCAATTTCTCGTGTTGATAAACTCTTGTCCGTTTGATCTTTTAAAAGATTTTCAGGATCAGTATCACGTAAATAATTTTTAAGGATGACATTGGT
>JAOZUV010000341.1:0-447 GCA_029938505.1 Bacteroidales bacterium
TCCCAGTACGCATGTTTAGCAAACATGTGGTTTCAGCCACTCACCCACCTCTCCAATATGTGAAATCTTATAAAAAATTTCGTGGCAGTTAATCCGCCAAAAGGCGAATGATTTAATCTGCCCTCTTACCTCTATTGTAAGAGGACTGCAAAAGTATAAAAAGCATTCATATTCACAAACAATTTTAAGGAAAAAAATATATTTTTTTAAATCTTTTTTTTAACTCGAATTATATTGTTTTCTTTCCCTAATTTTATACTCACAAAACTTATATAATGAGTCAATCAAAGAATGTAGAGATTAAAGCCCATTGTTCAGATTTAGAATATATTCGAAAAATATTAATAGCCAGACAAGCTTATTTTAAAGGAATTGACCATCAAATAGATACTTATTTTAATGTTGCTCATGGTCGTTTAAAATTAAGAGAGGGAACTATTGAAAATT
>JAOZUV010000341.1:457-3322 GCA_029938505.1 Bacteroidales bacterium
CAAGCTGGACCCAAGCAAAGTGATTTTGCTTTGTTTAAAACAGAAAAGGGGAGTAGTTTGAAGAATATCCTGGAAAAATCACTAGGCGTTAAAGTAATAATCGATAAACAAAGAGAAATTTATTTTATTGATAATGTTAAATTTCATTTGGATCGAGTAAGGGATTTGGGAACTTTTGTTGAAATTGAAGCTACAGATATTAAAGACGAATACACCTCTGAATATTTAGTAGAACAATGTCAGCAATACATTAAATTGTTTGGAATAGCAGAAACAGATCTGCAAACCAATTCCTATAGTGATTTGCTTCTAGAAATATAGTTTTGTGGCCATTGTTTAAATTAACTCTAAATTATTGTCCAGGCTATTTTTACAAAAGAATTTTATTGAAATTTGTTGAATATATTTAATAAAAACAAAAATACATATGAGCGGAAAAACCTTCGTCGAAAAAATTTTTGGTGCCGAAAAAGGCAGCATCGTTTTTAAAAAGCCAGATATTATTTTAACGCATGATAATACAGCTAGTATTTCTAATACATTTAAAAAAATGGGGGGAGAGAAAGTAAAAGACCCTAATCAATTATTGATTGTATTGGATCATAATGCACCTCCAACCAATGCGAAATTGGCAAATGATTATCAAAAGATCAGGGATATCGTAAATGAGCAGGGCATCGAAAAATTTCATGATGTTGGTCGTGGAATTTGTCATCAAATTATGTCTTATCATGCTAAGCCAAAGATGATTATTGTGGGTAGTGATAGCCATACGTGTACCGCTGGAGCGTTTAATGCTTTTGCTGCGGGTATTGATCGTACTGAGTCGGCTGGATTGTGGAAACAAGGTGAAACCTGGTTTCGGGTGCCAGAAACTTTAAAAGTTACTTTAAATGGAGAACTACCCAAAGGTGTGTATGCCAAAGATATTTCTTTATGGATTATTGGGATGATTGGTTCTAGTGGAGCGGATTATATGTCTATCGAGTTTCATGGAGAAGGTGTGAAGACGCTTGGTATTTCAGAACGTATGACATTGACAAACTTGGCTTCTGAAATGGGAGCAAAAAATGCTGTATTTCCTGCCGATGAGGTTTTAAATGACTTTTATGGAGAAACTCTAGAAGGTATTTGGGCGGATGATGATGCCCTTTATGCACAAGAAATTGAAATTAATTTAAATGAACTCTTCCCTTGTGTTGCTGCTCCTCATAATGTGGATAATGTAAAAGCAGTTTCTGAGGTTCAGGGAACAAAATTAAATCAGGCACTGGTTGGTACTTGTACTAATGGTCGTATTGAAGATTTGCGTGAGTCAGCTAAATTGTTGGAAGGGAATTCTTTACCTAAAGATTTCCAAATGTTGATTGTCCCTGCTTCTAGAGAAATTTATATGCAAGCCATGAAAGAGGGTTTGATTGAGATATTTATGAATGCAGGGGCTAATGTGCTGGCTACTTCCTGTGGTCCATGTTTAGGTACAGGACAAGGAATTCCTGCAGATGGATACAATATTATTTCTACAGCCAATCGTAATTTCAAAGGCCGTATGGGAAATAAAGAATCTTTTGTTTACTTAGCTTCTCCTGCAACCGTTGCAGCATCTGCGCTAAAAGGTGAAATTACTGATCCAAGAGGAATTAATGCAAATGATAAATTCCCATTCGAAAAAGAACAAAGTAAAACGGTTGAAGTTGATCCTTCAGAGGATCGTTATGTGGATGGTAGTTGGAATTATGCAGACGTTGATAATTTGAATACTGACCAAATGTTTGCTGGTAATCTAACCTATGCTATTAATAGTTCAGAAGCAGATAAAATTATGCCTCATTTATTTAAAGGTTTTGATGATACTTTTACTGATAGAGTTAAAGAAAATGATATTATTATTGCAGGTGATAATTTTGGTTGTGGAAGTTCACGTGAGCATCCTGCCGTTGGTTTAGCTTTTGCGGGTGTGAAAGCGGTTATTTGTAAATCTGTGAATCGAATTTTTTATCGTTCGTCAGTAAATCAGGGTTTGCCAATTATTTTATTACCTGAAGCAGTGGATGCTTACAAAGCTGGAGATAAAGTGACTATTGATTTTGAAAATGGAATTGTAAAAGTAAATGAGACTGATTTTAGTTTTGCACCACTTCCTGATAAGTTAATGAAAATATTTGAAGCCAAAGGTTTGGTAAATTTTGTTAAAAATGCCTAGTATTTAAATATTTATATATACTTTTGCCAGGCCTGCTTTTAAAATAGCAGGCCTTTTTTTTACACTCAGGTGTAGAATTATTAAAAATGGCAAAACAAATAAAAAAATATAAGTACCTCTTATTGGTTGTTTTTGTTGCTCTGGCTTATCTGGTCATGGTGCAAATATTTCCTAAAAGTATCAGCAGATTCCCTGTTTATGTTGTCATCTTTTTACTCGATCTTTATCTTTGGAGAGCATTCTCAAAATATATTTGTAGTCAGAAAGGAATATACAAATACAGCTTATTTGCATTGTATTGGATGCCTCTTTCCTTAATGGTAATCGTTAGTGTTATTAGTATATTTTATTCATTACCGTTAAACAATACACCACTTTACACCTACATTTCAGGTATTGTTTTAATTACCTATTCGGCTAAAATACTGGCTTCTGTTATTATTCTGATTAGTGATATTATCCGATTAGGACAGCATGTTTGGAGATTTGCAAAAAGTAAACGTAAAAAGCAAATTCCTGTTGAGAAACAAAATACAATAAGCAGGAGTAAGTTTTTAAAAAAAATTAGTTTGGCTACCGGAGGGCTGGCTTTAAGTAGTATGTTGATTGGTCGTTTTAAATGGGTTTACGATTTTAAAATTCATCGACATAATGTGCATTTA
>JAOZUV010000342.1 GCA_029938505.1 Bacteroidales bacterium
CTAGGTAGAGATGCCCGGCCGTGCGTCTGTACTTCGTGTATATTTGTGACTGCGTGACTTTGTAGCTAAAAAAAACAATCAGTGAAAATATGGGATAAATTATTAGAAATCAAAAAAAAGTTGACACGGCTTAATTTTTTTTATACTTTTACTGAAAAATCAAATAAATCAGATAATTCAAATAAAACACAAACTAAAAATAAAATTAAAATGGCAAAAAAAACTGTTATTACCGAAGTTCAGGACGTTGAAGTAGGTGAAGCTATTCTTGAGTTTCCGCAAAACCGCTCTTTAATGGTTGAAAAACTGACAAATGATGACCCAACCAGGCCCGAAATAGTAAAAGGATTAAAAACTATGGATGATGTTTTTGAACATTTCAAGCCAAAAAAGGAGGTTGAATTTCAGGACATGGAAGGTGCTCCAAAAAAGGAAATGTTAAACTTTGATAATGTTGGCGATTTTGGAATGAAGGGGATTACTGCTCAAAGCTCTTTTTTGCAGGGACTGGAAATCCAAAAAGACGAATACCAGAAAATAATAAAACAATTAAAAAGTAATAAGCAGTTAAGAAATGCTATTTCCGATGTTGAAACAAAGCAGGCATTAATAGGCGCTATACATGCATTACTTAAAGAATTGGAGGATGCAAAATAAACCAGGTTTTAATACATTAAATACTATATATCATGGAAGATAAAAAACAGGAACAAAATAAAGAACAATATAAAGAAAAAGCAGCAATTGATTTAAAGGAAATTTCAAATCCGGCTGAACTACTTCAGGATAGTACGGAAAAATTGGAAAAGTTTGGGGGCTTCGATCTTGTGGAAAATACAATTGACGGAGTACAAAAATTGAATCCTAAAAAGAAAGCCACAAAAAAGATATTCTTATCTGAGTCTCAATTTAAAGCACAACGCGAAAAACTTAAAAAGAGCCTTGAAATATGGGCGGAATTATTAGGAAAGGAAGCAAGTATTTCAGATTATGTTGAGCAGTGTGATACTGAATCTAAAAGTGCTGCAAAGGCCTTAAAAGAAAATTTGAAAAAAGCAGTTGAGGCAACAAAGGATTTGGAGAGGTCGTACCGTTCGGTTGCACTGTTTTATAAAAATACCGAAGACGATAAGGTTAAATACATTTCATTAATGAATGCAACACCTGACCAGTTAAAGGATTTGGATAATCCACGTTTTATTGATGCGGTTTCCGCAGAGTTAGACAAACATTACGACCGTTTATCACTGAAAAATAATTACAGTCTGATGGTTGTGCCCGGTTATTTGGGTTCAAAAGCCGTATTGGACAAATGGGGGAAATTTGCCCATAAAAACAAAGTATTAATGGTTACCGACTTCAGAAACCTTGAAGATGTTGAAAGTACAATGGAGATGTTTGAAGAAGAGAGCCTTAATGGAGGAGATGCACATCTTGCAAATGTAATAATGGCTTGTAACTGGCTTGTTGGCAGAGAAAAATTTAGTGAAATTGGAGAGGATGAAGAACTTTTTGTGCCACCTTCAAGCGCCCTGGCAGGAAAATTATACAATACTGAAGCAGCTCCTATTTCGCAAGGCAGTGCCGGGAAAAAATATGGCACTTTAAACGAAGTTAGCGGTTCAAGATTTGATTTGAAAAAATCTGAAATAGCAGCTCTAAACGACCTTAATTTAATTCCTATGGTTTTTGAGGATAACAGGGTAATGGCTTTTTCAAATAAAACTTTATTCAATGGCAATAACGTTGGATTGCAGGAATATCCTATCGTTCGGGTTTTCGACTGGATTGGTAAAGTATTGATGAACTTTTTTAATGATGTAGCTTTTCAGAAATTTGATAAGCGGCTTAATGAAGATATCTGGTCTCAAATTGTTGAGTTTCTCGGTGATTTTAAAGGAAAGCTTTTCGAAGACTTTACATTTAAGAGAGATGGAATAAGACAAGATCCGAACACAAAAGACATTTCTATTGAAATTAATATCAAACCTTTCTTTGCGGCCAAAAATTTCTATATAAAATTAGAAGGCCACGATGGTAAAGAAGGTAGAGAATGGGAACAAGATGTTACATAATATTAATAATGGTATATTATAATATAATTTATTTAATTTATTCATTTATTTATTAACTTAAAAACTTTAAAACTATGGTACTTATTGAAATTGACGGTTTAGCACCTCGTGAGGTTAATAACCTAAGCTACTCACTGCATCAGGAATCTGATGTAGAAGGCAGGCCTTCGGCTGTCACCCGTGGAGGACAAATCCACGTATCGGTAAAATCTCTGAACGATGGTAATACGGAATTATTTGAATGGGTATGCGATCCTTATGTAACAAAAGGCGGAACCATTAAATTTGAAAAACGCGATGGAACCCCTATGAAAGAATTAAAATTTGAGGACGCCTACCTTGTAGAATATGAAGAAGTATATGATGCGATAGATGCCGGTTCTCAGATTGAAGAATTTACAATTTCCGCCAAGAAAATTGATATTGGTGGTGTATATCATGAGAATAGTTGGGCAGACGTATAATCCAGGCGATGCTTAAAGTTCAGTAACCAAACACATATATCATTGCGAATTCCCGGGTTTTGGGATTCGCTATGATGTGGTGTTTTAGCTCTGCATAAGTTTAATATTGTGTTAGTAGAATTTTATGTATATAATAATTTAAACTCATATAATTATGGCATTAGATGCAACACTTACTTTTACCGATTCAAAAGGCAAATCCCAAAATTCAATAAAAGTATTAGAATGTGATTTTGGATTTACACAGGGCACGGATTCTACTGGAAAACCAACCGGCAGGCCATTGTTGAAGAATATAAACGTGGTTGTTGAAACTTCAGCTGATACCCAAATAGCTGACTGGGCGGTTAGCTTTGGAGGTACAAAAAAAGGTAAGATAGAGATCAATCTTAACAATAATGTAAAGAAAACTATTGAATTTGCTAATGCTTATTGTGTGCAATATCACGAATCTTTTAGTTCTCACGGAGGAGATACTCCGATGTTTATCAGCTTCACAATTTCACCTGAGGAAATAACAATTGATGACAACATTTACATTTCCAATCTTTAAGAAAAATGGACTTTGTATCAAAAATCGAAATTAAAATTACCGGGTACCAGGGAAAGGATGGAAACAGCCTGGAAAGCTTTTCGCATTTATCTTTACAACAGAGTGTTTTTGGCCATCATTCGTTAGAGATTGTTTGCCGGAGGGATACTCTTGAAAAAGAGGGAAGTTTTATTCTTGATAAATCGGGTAAGTTACTCGGCAGTAAAATCTCCCTGAAAATTAGTACGGA
>JAOZUV010000343.1:0-2551 GCA_029938505.1 Bacteroidales bacterium
CAATGTTTTCAAACTCGGTATCACTTAAATGAAATAAGCCCTCTTTAATTTGTGATTTTACAATATTAAAATGAGTTTTATTTTTTCTTTCATCCAGTTGCTCACCACAACAAAATATAGGTTTTATACTTTGATCCAATAAAATATCCACTTTTTCTTTTAGTAATTCAGATGATTCATTGAAATACTTTCGACGTTCGCTGTGGCCAACAATACAAAACTCAACCCCAATAGAATTCAGCATGGATGAAGAAACCTCTCCAGTATAAGCACCACTTTCAAAATTGCTTACATTCTGGGAACCAACAGAAACATGGGTTTCATCAGTCAAATAGGTCGGTAACTCCAAATAAGGTAAGGGTGGACATAAAACCATCAAAGGGTTTTCCATCTCATTACCTTCAAGCAATTCCAAAACATCTTCTATCAATTCTTCAGCTTGCTGAAAAGTGGTATTCATTTTCCAATTACCAGCTACAATTTTTCTTCTCATTTTTATTGTTTTTTCAAAATTACAATATTAAGCATAACGGATGCGAGGATCCAAAAATGCATAAACAATATCTACTAAAATATTTATAATCACCAGTAAAACTGAGATAATTAATACCGATCCCATAATAACCGGAAAATCATATTTCTCGAGAGCATCAACTATCACAACTCCTACCCCTTTCCAATCAAAAACATATTCCACAAATACAGCTCCAGCCATCAAACTGGCAAACCAACCAGATACAGCAGTAATAACAGGATTCATTGCATTTTTTAGTGCGTGCCCCATTACAACTTTGTACTTGCTCAATCCTTTTGCCTTTGCTGTTCGGATATAATCCTGTGAAAGCACTTCCAATAATGAACTCCGAGTTAATTCAACAACAATGGCCAATGGGCGAATTCCTAAAGTAATAGCGGGTAAGATTAAATTCCGCAAGCTCAAATATTCACCTGTACCATAATCATCAACAGTATATAAACTGCCAAACATATTCAATCCTGTAACATCAGCCAATAAAAAAGCAAATACCCAAGCCATTAATATTGCAGCAAAAAAGGATGGGATTGACATTCCTAAAACAGAAAATACTAAAGCAAGTTTTTCAAAGAAAATATTTTTTTTTACAGCAACAAGTATCCCAATTAAAACACCCAAAATAGTAGCAAATATGATAGAAACTGCTGCTAAAAGTATGGTATTTGGAAATGCATCAGCTAAAATCTCTGATACCTTACGCTTACTTTGATATGATCTCCTTAAATAAGGTTTCTTTAAAACATAGCTTTGCTCTGCAATGCTAAAGAGTTTAACATAGGAGTATTTTTCCTCATCCAAAAACCAATACGAATCAGTATTAGTATTATTATGAACAGAGACTGGTGAAAGATCATTTAAAAAACCCAAGTATTGCTTAGCCATTGGTTGATCTAATCCTAAATCGTGATTTATTGCCTCTACTGAAGCCATATCAGCTCTTTGACCCAACATCATTCGAGCAGGATCACCTGGCAATACATTAAAAAGCAAGAATACGACACTAATGACTCCAAACAGAACCATTAAACCGTAAAATAATCGTTTCAATATATATCCAAGCATGGATTAAAGATAAGTAGATTTAAGAAAACTTAATTTAATTCGAGTTCCTTTTCTAATTCAGCAATAGTTGGAAAATCATGATAATGCCATTTATTTATCACTTTTCCTTGTTTTAAAAGTATCAAACCAGGATTAGCCCTAATCATTGTTTTTAGTGCAATATCATCCGCATTATAAAAACTAAAACCAATTGAATGCATTTCTACTATGGCTTCAATTTCCTCCATTGAATTGCTAGTCAAACCAGCCAATTCAATCTCATTATCTACGAAATAATTATTCAAAATATTGATTTTATCAAAAGCCACTACGGGAACTTTTTTAATATCTGGCGTAACAAATAAAAATTGATAATCAGGGTTTTCAATAATTTCTTGTGTAAGCCCATCACCTTCATACGTAGTGATATACAAACTAATTGACTGTGATTGCTCAGAAAGTTCAATCCGCTGATCAACAAACTCCCATTCACTCATCCAAACAGAATCATTCCAAGGATAATTAGGCGACAAATATTCTTTCTTTTCTTCAGTTTGTTTGTTTTTATAAATCAGGAAAACCTTTTCTTCAGCATCGCTATCACTGCTCACATTATTTCCAATTTTCCATTGACGAAAATCAATTAAAGGAAGATGATTGAATTGATAATATGAAAAACTAGCAAAAGCAATTGTGAAAATTATAAAAAAAACAGTCTGTGTTTTAAGCAGGAGAAAGCTTTTATATTTCTTGCGCTGTTTAAAAATAATATAGACAAAAACAATCAGTATAATATTTTTATAAAAGGTTTGCCAATTGGTCAGTTTAATGGCATCACCAAAACATCCACAATCAGGTACCGGAGCGTAAATTGCATCGTATAACGTGATTCCTGTAAATAAAATCACTAAAGGGAAAAGCACCCAGGATAAAGTTTTTAAACGTAAATTTAACAATAAAGAAAAACCCAAAACG
>JAOZUV010000343.1:2561-3311 GCA_029938505.1 Bacteroidales bacterium
AATTGCCCAATCTGTTCCATAAGCAATAAAATAATCCTCAATTCGATAAGCTGTTCCAAGAGGATCAATGCCTTTTACGAAGCCAGAAAAAATAAAAACAAGACCGACAAAAATTCGGCTAAACGTTCTTATATTCAACATTAAATTTGGTTTTTAAATGGGCAATTATTGTGCTTTTTCTAATTTTATTAAAGCAAAAACTGAATAATTAATAATATCAAAATAGTTGGCATCCAAACCTTCAGAAATAAAAGTTTTGCCATCATTATCTTCAATTTTTTTAACACGCAACAACTTCATTAAAATTATATCAGTCAATGAGCTAATTCTCATTTTTCGCCATATTTCACCATAATCATGGTTTTTATCCATCATTAAAGTTTTTGCTTCCAATAAGTATTTGTCGTATAATTTTTCCGTTATTTTAGTATCCATCACTTCTTTTTCGGCAACTCCCAACTCCAATTGAATCAAAGCCATTATCGAATAATTGATAATGCCAATAAACTCAGGCTTTACCCCTTCATCAACTTTACTCGAACCTAACTCTTCTATACTCCGGATTCGACTCGCTTTAATATAGATTTGATCCGTCAAAGATGTCGCCCGTAATATGCGCCAAGCCGTCCCATAATCCTTCATTTTCGTCATAAAAATGTCTTTGCATTCTGCTGCTGACGAATCAAATTGTCGTGAAGTGATATTATCCATAGAATTTAATAATTTAGCAGATAAAATTATAAACAACTA
>JAOZUV010000344.1 GCA_029938505.1 Bacteroidales bacterium
ACACATGTAAATGAGCAACATGAGTCATTGAGGCTGATAAATCGATGATGGGCATGTTATTAGCCGTTCGTAGATTATTAATTAATTCATATAATCGGAACTCCTTAGCAGAGATGCAAAGATCTTTTGGCAATTTGTTTTGGGCAAATGATTGTATGCCAAACACACAAAATAAGCTTGTAAAAACTATTAAATACAGCGTTTTTATCATAAATCAAAATTATAAAAAAGAAATTGGAAATGATCAATAAGCATTATAAATAAAATGATTTTATGTATATTTGAGATAGAAATATTTTTATGGAATTAATAAAATCGCAGAGTAAATTAGGTTTTGGGACTGCCCCCGTATTTTTTACAGCTATATCTACTATACTTGGTGCTATACTATTCTTGCGTTTTGGATTTGCTGTTGGCACACTCGGTTTTGGAGGTGCCATTCTGATTGTTGTTTTAGGACATTTGGTATCGATACCAACTGCTCTGGCGATTTCTGAAATTGCCACCAATAAAAAGGTGGAAGGGGGAGGAGCCTATTATATTATTTCTCGCTCATTTGGTTTAAATATTGGAGCAACTATCGGCATTGCTTTATATCTTTCGCAAGCCATAAGTGTAGCTTTTTATGTAATCGCTTTTGCCGAAGCTTTTGAACCTGTTTTTAATTGGGTGACCCGCGAGTATGGACTCGAATTGCCGCGTCAGGCAGTAAGTTTACCGCTTATGGGGCTGCTGAGTGTGCTTATGCTCACCAAGGGTGCTCGAATAGGAATGAAAGCTTTATATGTGGTGGTGGTATTATTATTTGCTTCTTTGTTTTTATTCTTTGCTGGAAAACCTGTTATGGAGATTGGAACGACAGCTCAAGGCTTGACTGAGTCCTTTAAGAATATGGATAATTTCTTTTTTGTTTTTGCTATAGTTTTTCCTGCTTTTACAGGAATGGCGGCAGGAATAGGCTTGTCTGGCGATTTAAAAAATCCAGGAAAATCGATTCCGAGAGGAACAATCTGGGCTACCATTTTAGGGATGCTTGTTTATTTTGTTGTTATCTGGAAATTAACTATGAGTGCCTCGGCAACTGCTTTAGCCGATAATCAATTAGTGATGGCAGATATTGCTCGTTTTGGGTGGATAGCTATCCCTGTTGGATTGGCTGCTTCTACTTTATCTTCGGCTATTGGATCTATTTTGGTTGCACCACGTACTCTTCAAGCCTTGGGATCTGATGAGTCTTTTCCTTTCCCATTTTTAAATCGATTAACAGCCAAAGGTGTTAAAAAGGATAATGAGCCTGTTTATTCTTCGGTGATTACCATAATTATTGCATTTGTATTTGTTGCCTTGGGGAATGTAAATTCGGTGGCAATTATTATTTCCATGTTTTTTATGCTTACTTATGGAGCTATTTGTTTGATCTCATTTTTAAATCATTTTGGGTCCGATCCTTCATATCGTCCAACTTTCCGCTCAAATTGGTATTTTTCATTGATAGGTTTTGTGTTGAGTGTGTGGTTAATGTTTAAGATCGATACTTTTTATGCCTATGTTTCTATTATCGTAATGATTTTGATTTATTGGGGAATTTCAACTTATCATAAAGGGAGACAAGGTTTGCAATCCATATTCAAAGGGGCTATTTTTCAGATAAATCGTAGACTTAAAATCTATTTACAGAAATCGGATCACATTCGCACTACGGAGAGCTGGAGACCTTCTGCTATTTGTGTATCCAGGAATTCTTTTGAACGTAATCATGCTTTCCGTTTTTTAAATTGGCTCTCCTATAAATATGGTTTCGCTACCTATATTCATTTGGTTGAAGGTTTTTTTACAAAGATAAAATATCGCGAAGCTCGATCTACTCAAAAGAAACTATTGATTAAAGCAGGGCATGGACGTAACAGCGTTTATATTGATACAATTATTTCTCCTTCTTATACTTCAGCATTAGCCCAAGCAATTCAATTGCCGGGTATTTCGGGTATGGAAAACAATATGGTGGTATTTGAATATGATAAAACTCAGCCTGGCGAGCTGAAAGAGTTTACAGATAATATTGGATTGATGCTGGCTGGAAATTTAGATGTTTGTGTTTTGGGTAGCTCGGATCATAAATTCCAAAATAAGCAACCGATTCATGTTTGGATAAGGAGTTTTGATCATGAGAATTCAAACCTCATGATATTATTGAGTTATATTATTTTAGGTCATCCTGATTGGCAAAAATCGGAGATTACTATTTTTGATATTTGCAAAGATTATGAGGTGGAGCAAACCCGTAAAAATCTGTTAGAATTGGTAAAAACAGGACGTATCCCTATCACTCCAAAGAATATAGAAATCATCCGAAAGAATGAAGCCGTTAGCAGCAAACACATAATAAATGAGAAATCTAAAAATGCTGGATTAACCATTATTGGTTTCCGTCCTGAGCATCTTGAATTATATGGCATTAATTTATTTAAAGGTTATGATGCAATTGGGGATGTGGTTTTCGTGAATGCTCATAAAGCTAAGGAGATTGAATGATTTGAGATTGTTAATTGTCAATTTTTGATTTGATGAAAAAATGGAGACTGAGTTTATCGAAGTCGAGTTTAACTATTAATGCATTTTAATAAACTAAAAACAAACACTATGAAAACTTTAAAACTAACTACTTTACTAATGATTCTTAGTTTGGTATTTTGTGGCTTTGCTACTTATGCTCAGGATGATAAAACTGAAAGTTCGATGGAAACAAAAATAGATGGGAAAGAAAAATTAGTAGTCGTTTGGACTAGCGGCGATAGAGAAGTCGCACTAAAAATGGTATTTATGTATACTTATAATGCCAAGAAATATGGTTGGTGGAAAGATATTACACTTTTGGTTTGGGGGCCTTCTTCAAAACTTCTTTCCGAAGATGTAGAATTACAAGACTATGTTAAAGAAATGGCAAAGGTTGGTGTGAACTTATTGGCTTGTAAAGGTTGTACAGATCAGTATGGAGTATCTGATAAATTAACTGAAATAGGTGTTACTGTTAAATATACAGGTACTGATCTTACAAAATTTATTAAGGAAAACCATGTGGTAACTTTCTAAGCGAATTAATATAATTTCTTGCTCACAGAATGCACCAATTGATTAGTAGTTGTTTTACTCGTATTTCAATGAGTTAGCAGGATTTGCTCTTGCTGCTTTTGCAGAAATGGAAATAACTGTAGTGATGGCAATTATGAGTGCTAATACACATCCAATTAAGAACATCCACCACGAAATATCGGTTTGGTAAACGAAATTATCAAGCCACTTACTCT
>JAOZUV010000345.1 GCA_029938505.1 Bacteroidales bacterium
TGTCACTACCATAATGAATAAAATCAGTAATAAATAGTATTTTTCCTTTAGGAAGAATCTTTATTTTATCCTCTATTTTTCTATTAATTGACTTATTATCCATGTTGTATATATAGTGTAATGTCACAAATATAGTAAATAATTGTGACATACCTTATGCGGTAAGTATAATTTATTCTGTTAATAGATTATGTACTAAGAGTATATATTGTTGTTAGTAGTCTTAGAATTCTAATTGACTCAATTCTTTTAATAAAAAGATCTGTATTTTCTAATAATGAAATTTAACAGCAATCTATACTCACGCTAAAATTACTAAATTTGCTAAAAATTTGAATTTACTTTTCAATCCTAATCCAAAAAATAGCGGGAAGATGAATCAAGGAGTTGTTGAAATATCAATTGTAGGCTATTATCGGTCCTGCTCTGAGCTTCCTATTATTGATGTTCGATCGCCTGCTGAGTTTAGCAAAGGGCATATTCCAGGAGCCGTCAATATCCCACTTTTCTCCAATGAAGAAAGAGCTGTAGTTGGCACTGCTTATACACGACAGTCGAAAGAAATTGCTATAAATATTGGATTG
The DNA here is from genome assembly GCA_029938505.1 of Bacteroidales bacterium. The sequence goes on from JAOZUV010000345.1 coordinate 585, forward strand.
AAGTACGTTAAGCCCAAGCTCCAAAATTTTATTGATGAATCAAAAAAAATAGCACCTACTGGAAAAGTGATTGTTCATTGTTGGCGTGGCGGAATGCGAAGTGCTTCCTTTGCACAACATTTATTAGATAATGGATTTTCTGAAGTATTCAAAATAGATGGAGGTTATAAAGCTTTTCGGAATCATGCGTTAAACTTTTTTGACCAAAAATATTATTTGAATATTATTGGTGGATATACAGGAAGTGGTAAAACTAAGATTTTAGAGATATTGCATGATAAAAATTATCAAGTAGTAGATCTGGAAGGTATTGCCCATCATCGTGGTTCTGCTTTTGGTGGGATTAATATGGGAAAGCAACCTACGGTTGAGCAATTTGAAATTAATTTATTTGAGTATATGCGTCATCTGGATTTGAAAAAAGAAATTTGGATGGAGGATGAAAGCCATAATATTGGATCGGTTGTTATTCCAATGACTTTGTTTAATCAAATGAAAGAGCAGAGAACATATTTTTTGAATATCCCACGAGAGGAAAGAGCAAAATATTTGGTTGAAGAATATGCCTATCTTAAAAAGGATGAATTGGCTTTTTCAATTAATAGAATTAAAAAAAGACTGGGTTTTGATCAGGCAAAAATAGCATTGGAATATTTGGAACAAAATGATTTTTTTAATGTGGCCATGATGAGCTTAAAATATTATGATAAGTTTTATTTACGTGGACTTTCGAAGCATAATCAGGCGAATGTGCATGAACTAAAATTGGAAACAATAAACCATACAGAAAATGCAAATAGGCTTCTCGAAGCTCTAAAAAATGATAAAAATGATTAAGCTAACTCAATACAGTCATGGAGCTGGTTGCGGCTGTAAGATTTCACCAAAAGTGTTGGATACTATCCTGAATACAAGTGTTGTTCAGGACAATTTCGAAAATTTATTGGTAGGAAATCATAGTAGAGACGACGCTGCTGTATACGATTTAGGCGATGGAACAGCCATTATTAGCACCACTGATTTCTTTCTTCCAATTGTTGATGATCCGTATACTTTCGGAAAAATTTCTGCCGTCAATGCTATCAGCGATGTGTATGCTATGGGTGGAAATCCTTTGCTTGCAATTGCAATTTTGGGTTGGCCGATTAATAAATTAGCTCCTGAAGTTGCTGCCAAAGTAATGGAGGGTGGTAGGGCTGTTTGTCAAGAAGCTGGCATTCCTTTGGCAGGTGGTCACAGTATTGATAACCCCGAACCAATATTTGGATTGGCCGTTACTGGTAAGGTAGAAATATCCAATTTAAAAAAGAATAATAGTGCAAAGGCAGGATCAAAATTGTATTTAACAAAACCGCTTGGAGTAGGGATTTTAGCTACTGCTCAAAAGCAGGGAATTCTTAATGAAGAGCATCAGCACATTGCACCTAATTCGATGATGCTTTTAAATAAAATCGGAGTGGAGCTTTCAAAACTGAAAGGAGTTACAGCCATGACAGATGTTACAGGTTTTGGACTCCTTGGGCATTTAATCGAAATGTGTGAAGGAAGTAATGTTTCATCTGTCATTGATTATAAAAAAGTGCCCATATTTACGGAAGCTTTAGCCTATTTAAAAGCGGGTGCTATCCCGGGAGGAACCCATCGGAATTGGGATAGTTATGGTCATAAATTAACAACACCTAATTTAGAACAAAAGCATATTTTATGCGATCCTCAAACCAGTGGTGGACTCCTGATTGCTGTTGAAGAAAATGAAGTTGATAAAGTTGAACATATTTTAAAAAAACAAAATTTGTTTACACCTTCTTTTGGTTATTTGCGTAATTCAAATGAGGATTTAATAAAAATTAATAGCAAATAAATTTTTATATTAATTCTTGAAATAGTTATATTTTTATTCAAATTCAAAACATAAAAAATGAAAAATATTTTATTATTAAGTTTAGTTTTAGCAAGTTGTTCGTTATTGGCAAAGGATGTAGTTTTTGATGATTATTTTGTAGATAAAACTATGCGTGTTGATTATTTCCATAATGGGATTGCAACCGAAGAACACTTCTCTGTTGATCGGATTTTATCCGATGGAGAATGGAGTGGAAGTATAAATCAGTTAATTGATGTATTAGAATATGGTCTTTATTTCTTCGAAATTCAGGATATTAAATCAGGAAATACAATTTATAGCCGAGGTTTTGCCAGTGTTTTTGGAGAGTGGCAATCCATTCCTGAGGCGCAAAAAAAATGGGGTACTTTCCATGAATCTGTTCGTTTTCCTTGGCCAAAAGAAAGCGTGAATTTAGTTATGAAAAAGAGAAATGCGAAAAATAATTTTGAAACTATTTGGGAAACTGAAATTGATCCACATTCGAGGGCTGTAAACCCTGCTGATATTACTGAAAATTTTAAAGTATGGAATTATATGATCAATGGATCATCTAAAGAAAAAGTGGATATTGTAATTTTGGGTGATGGTTATACTGCCGAAGAGATGGATAAGTTCCATAAAGACATTAAACGCTTGAATGAATATTTATTTTCTGTCGAGCCATTCAAATCCAGAAAATCTGATTTTAATATTCGTGCAGTCGAAACACCATCTGCAACATCAGGTGTACACAAACCACATCCTGGAATTTATGCCCGTACTCCTTTGAGTGTTCATTATAGTAGTTTTGATAGTGAACGTTATGTTTTGTCTTATGATAATCGTG
>JAOZUV010000346.1 GCA_029938505.1 Bacteroidales bacterium
TCAATTCATCATCTATTACCAGAATCTTCTTTTTCATGCAGTCTAAAATTTGTTTGTTATTTGTCCCTTAAACATAATACTCTCGTTCACAACACAAAAATAAGATTTTATATCATTTAAGAGAATACTCTATTAAAAGTTATTTACATCATAAAGTTAATAAAATATAAAATCAATAAAAGCAATTTCTAACAAAATTATTAAAAATATTGAACTATTTACATATATTCTTGTGTACATTCCTAAACCCCGAGAGGATTAGGAAATTACTTATTTTTAAGTAGTAGTTGCAATTCACTAATTTCATCTCTTAAACGTGCTGCTTCAATAAAATCTAACTCTTTGACAGCTGCTTCCATACTCTTTTGATTTTTCTTAATTGATTTTTGAAGCTGCTCTTTAGTCATGTAGTTTACAACAGGGTCAGCAGCAATAGAAGCTCTTTCTTGTTCGATATATGATTTATTTCCAGCAATAGCTGTTTGACCCATAATTGATTCTGTAGATTTTACAATAGCTGTAGGAGTGATGCCATGTTTTTGGTTATAAGCAATTTGTTTTTCACGCCGACGATTAGTTTCATCAATAGTGAGTTTCATTGAATTAGTAATTTTATCAGCATACATGATAACCAAACTATTAACATTTCGGGCAGCACGGCCAGCTGTTTGAGTTAAAGATCGTGCTGATCGTAAAAAGCCTTCTTTATCTGCATCTAAAATAGCAACCAATGAAACTTCCGGTAAATCAAGTCCTTCGCGTAATAGATTAACACCAACAAGTACATCAATTTCCCCCAATCGAAGACTCCTTAATATTTCAACTCTATCAAGAGTTACGACATCAGAATGAATATATTGTGTTTTAATGTTGAGATTAAGCATATATTTAGTTAGCTCCTCAGCCATACGTTTTGTGAGTGTTGTAACCAATACACGTTCATTTTTTTTCACTACTCGATTTATTTCATCCAATAAATCATCAATTTGGTTTTGACTAGGTCTAACTTCAATAGGTGGATCTAACAAACCAGTTGGACGAATCAACTGATCAACAATCACACCTTCAGATTTTTCTAATTCATAATCGGCTGGTGTCGCACTCAAATAAATACATTGTTTGATCATTGATTCAAACTCATCAAACTTAAGTGGTCGGTTATCCATGGCCGAAGGCAATCTAAACCCATATTCCACTAAATTTGTTTTACGCGATCGATCTCCACCATACATAGCCCTTACTTGAGGAATTGTCACATGACTTTCATCCACAACTAATAAAAAATCATCTGGAAAATAATCAATTAAACAGAAAGGACGTGAGCCTGTTTTACGACCATCAAAATACCGGGAATAATTTTCAATACCCGAGCAGTAGCCTAATTCACGCATCATTTCCAGGTCGTAACCAACACGATCTTCCAAACGTTTAGCTTCAATATGCTTCCCAATTTCTTTAAAATAACCAACTTGTTTCACCATATCATCCTGGATAGCATACATAGAGGACAACATTTTTTCTTTTGATGTCACAAAAATGTTGGCTGGAAAAATAACCATTTCCTCTTTTTGCTCAATGGTTTTACCTGTTACAGAATCAAAAGATTCAAGCTCCTCAATTTCATCACCAAAAAAAATTATACGATAACAAATATCTGCGTAAGCCGGAAAGACATCAACAGTATCACCTTTTACACGAAAATTTCCTCTGTTTAATTCAATCTCATTTCGTGAATAAAGACTTCCAACCAAAGCATGTAAAAATTTATTACGATTCATCAATTCGCCTTTTCTTAGTCGAATTACATTATTTGTAAAATCGTCGGGATTACCAATACCATAGATACAAGAAACGGAGGAAACGACAATTACATCACGCCGTCCTGATAGAAGGGCAGAGGAAGTGCTCAATCGTAATTTTTCGATTTCATCATTGATAGAAAGATCTTTCTCTATATAAGTATTCGTTACTGGAAGATAAGCTTCAGGTTGATAATAATCATAATAAGAAACAAAATACTCAACTGCATTGTTGGGAAAAAATTGTTTGAATTCGCCATATAACTGAGCTGCAAGAGTTTTATTATGACTCAACACCAAAATGGGACGATTAATTTCTTTAATTGTATTGGCGATGGTAAATGTTTTTCCAGAACCCGTAACTCCCAAAAGAGTTTGTGCCTCATCACCACGTTTAATGCCCTCTATCAATTGTTTGATAGCTTCTGGTTGATCACCAGTAGGTTTAAAATCCGATATTAATTCAAAATTCATATTTCCTGAAATGCTGAACAAAAATACTATAATGAATGAGAATAAACGAAATATTATTGAATACTAAAACTGCTCTTTATCGGGAAATGATCTGATAATTCAATATTTATTTCCTCATAACTAAATGGAATAAACGATTTATCATATAAAACATAATCGATGCGGAAAGCTGGAATTTTACCGATCAATGTATTCCCAATACCTGAGCCTTTACAGGCAAAAGCATCCTGATAAGCTGAAGCCAACTGATGATAGGTATAAGAAACTGGAGTATCGTTAAAATCGCCACTAATTATCACAGGGTAGGGTGAACCCTCAATATGTTCACGCAAAACATTCACTTGTTTGGCTCGCTTTTTAAAAGCCATCACCAATTTTTTTAAAACCTGACGAGCATTGCCTTTATAATTTGCCTCCTGAGTAGAACTATTGGTTAAATAAATATAGTCATCTGCATTAAGACGAATAGATTCCAAATGAATATTATAAACACGAATAGTATCATGACGAATTTTCAAGTCAGTAAAAATTCCAAATTTACGTGTGCCCTCCATATCAAAAATACCTTTCCCTACAATGGGATACCTACTAAAAGAAACGAGCCCAACAACTTTTCCCTGGCCAGGTTTAAAATAGCTTTCGTATAAATAATTATTAGCTCTCAAACGTTTTTTTAATTGAGCATGAGATGCATAAATATTTTCTCCCGCATAGCTATATTCTTGTATACAAACAATATCTGCGTTTTCATCTTCCAAAAACTGAAAGATTTTTTCTTGTACTTCTTTATTAAATACACCTGAATGCTCTTTCGAAAAGTTTTGAACATTGAAACTTAAAATATTGATTGCTTTATTATTTGAAGTATCCGAATCAGAAAATGAGAATTGAAAGTATTTCCCAATATGACCACAACCCAACAAGATTACAAATAAGGATAGGAAAAAATAAGGCTTTCGGAGATAAATCCAAACAAGAATAAAAAATAGATTTGCTATAAGAAATAGGGGATAT